>NZ_JPES01000056.1:0-24047 GCF_000730175.1 Haloferax sp. ATB1
GCGGCGTTCGACGCGGCCGACTCCTCGCCGACGCCGACCCGACCGACGGCGCTCTCGCTCGCGGTTTCGGGTGATACGCTGTCACTGACTCACGAGGGCGGCGCGCCGCTCGACGTGGATTCGCTCGCGATTCGCATCTCCGTGGACGGAGCGCCGCTCGCCCACCAACCGCCCGTGCCGTTCTTCTCGGCCAGCGGGTTCCAGCCGGGACCGACCGGTCCGTTCAACGCCGCGGCCGACTCCCGGTGGACAGCGGGCGAGACGGCGACGCTCGAACTCGCGGGGACGAACGACCCGGACATCGAACTCGGCGCGACGGTAACCGTCCGCGTCTTCGACGGGGAAACGCCGGTCGCAGCGCTCGAAGCGAGCGCGTCGTGAGTCAGCGGTGACGAAAACGAGCGTCCGAGTCGAACGCGGCGGTCGCGTTTATTCCTCTGGTGCGCGCGCGATGGTCACGATGGCCCGCGGGCTGCCCGGCTGGCGCTGGAGGATGTGGTGTTCGATGTCGACGAAGCCGGCGGCCTCGAACATCCGGTCGGCTTCCTCCTCGTCGTAGAACAGCATGATGGCGTCCGCCAGACTTCTGGAAGACGCCGGATTTCGGGTCGTCGGGACCGACGACGAGCACCTTGCTCCCCCGGCTTCACCACGCGTCGGAACTCCTCGAGCGCGGTGACCGGGTTCGGCCAGTACTCGATGGAGCCGGACGACCAGATGACGTCGAAGGAGTCGTCGGCGAAGGGGAGCCGCTCTGCGTCCCCGCGATAGAACCTGACCTCGTCGTTCTTGCCGAACTTCTCCCACGCCTTCTGCATCTGGTGGATACTCTGGTCGAGGCCGTGGACGTCGTCGGTGTAGCGGAGCAGTCCCTCGGTTCCGAAGCCGGTGCCACAGCCCACGTCGAGGACGCGGTCGCCCTGCTGGATGTCGAGCATCTCCAGCGCCTCGTCGCGCATCTCCTCGTTCCAGATGAACGGGTTCACCCGGTCGTACACCTTCGAGAGGTACTTGTAGAACAGGCGGGCCCGCGCTTTGTTTTCGAGGACTCCCATCGCGCCGGGATTAGGACTCACCGATGATAACGGTGCGGATTCGCCGCGCCGGGTCGGCGTTCACGGGGGGGTGAATCCCCGCGTCCCCCGAGCGTCTGTCACAGACTTTCCGCAAACACCTTATACAGCGCTTGTGCAACGTTCCTGTGATACGAGTATGCCGAGACAAGAGGTTCTCGAACGAATCAAAACGGCCGAGCAGGAGGCCGACGACATCGTTGAAGAGGCCGAGGCCAAACGTGAGGAGCTCGTCGCGGAGGCGCGTCGCGAAGCCGATGAGATTCGCTCCGAGGCCGAAGAAGAGGCCGCAGAGCTCGAATCCGAGCGTCTACAGGAGGGACGCGCGGACATAGAGTCGGAGCGGGAACGCATCCTCGAAGAAGGCGAGGACGCCCGCGACGAACTGGTTGCCGAGGCGGAAGACCACATCGACGACGCGGTCGAATTCGCCATCGGCCAATTCGAGGAGGCGGTTGATGCTCAGACCTGAGCAGATGAGCAAGGTCTCGGTGACCGGTTCCAAGGGCGTCATGCCCGAGGTCATCGAGGCTGTCCACGACCTCCGACTGCTGCACGTCACCGAATACGACGGCTCGTGGCAGGAGGAGTTCGGATTCGAGACGGGGTCGCCCATCGAAGGCGCCGAGAGCGCGTCCGACAAGCTCGTTACCGTCCGCTCGCTCAAGAGCATCCTCGGGGTCGAAGACACCGACTCCGGCCGGCAGCGCATCGTCCCCGACGACGCGCTCGGCGAGCCCCTCGAAGAGATTCGAGCCGAGGTCAATGAACTGGACGACCGCCGCTCCGAGCTCGAAAACGAGCTCCGCGCGGTGGACGAAGAAATCGACGCGATGGAGCCGTTCGTCGACCTCGGACTCGACCTCGACCTGCTTTCGGGGTACGAGACCCTGCAGGTCGTCGTCGGACAGGGGAAGGTCGAACCCGTCGAGCGTGCCGTCGTCGACGCCGACGACATCAACGCCTACGAGATCTTCTCGGGTGAGCGCACGCACGCCATCTTCGGTCGCCCGGTCGACGGTGCCGACGAGATGGCGCTCGCCGACGCGCTCGTCGGCGTCGAGTTCGCCACGCTCGAAGTCCCGGACGCCTCGGGAAGCCCCGAAGAGCACATCCGCGACCTCGAACAGCAGAAGCGCGAAGTCGAGTCGAAGCTCGATACCGTCGAGTCCGAGCTTCACGACATCGCCGTCGAGGAGGGCGAGTTCCTCCTCGCCGCCGAAGAGCGCCTCGCAATCGACGTCCAGAAGACGGAAGCGCCGCTTTCGTTCGCGACGACGGAGAACGCCTTCGTCGCCGAGGGCTGGATACCGACCGAGCGCTACAACACGTTCGCGAGCACGCTCAAAGACGAGGTCGGCGAGCACGTCGCGGTCGAAGAACTCGAACGCGCCGAGTTCTCGCGTGACGGACACGACCACGCGCGCGAGGACGTCGCCGAGACCGGCGGTACGGTCGCCGCCACCGACGGCGGAACGGTCTCGATGTCCAGCGACGACCCGCCGGTCGTCCAGAAGAACAGCGGCGCAGTCAAGCCGTTCGAAATCCTCGTTCAGGCGGTCAACCGCCCGAGCTACTACGAGTTCGACCCGACCATCATCCTGTTCCTGACGTTCCCGACGTTCTTCGGGTTCATGATCGGTGACCTCGGGTACGGTGTCATCTACACCGCCATCGGCTTCTTCCTCTACTCGAAGTTCGACGACGGCGCGATAAAGAGCATGGGTGGCGTCACCATCGCCGCGGGGCTGTTCACGACGTTGTTCGGCATCCTCTACGGCGAGATATTCGGCTTCCACCTCATCACCGAATACTTCTGGGAAGGAGTGCTCGGGATGTCGCACCCGCCCATCGAGAAGGGACTGTCGCCGGCCACCTCTGAGTGGGCCCTCGGTTGGCTCACCGTGAGCGTCGCCGTCGGTATCTTCCACGTCAACGTGGGGTACATCCTCGACTTCTTCGAGAACTACGAACTCCACGGCGCGAAGGAGGCGGTCCTCGAAAGCGGTTCGTGGATCCTCATGCTGAACGGCCTGTGGATCTGGATCTTCAGCGACGCGCTCGGTGGCGTGCCGCCGGAGTTCCTGTTCACCACGTTCGCGGCTGACGGACTCATCCCGCTCGGCTTCTCCGGCTTCTCGTACACCGTCGGTTGGGCCGGCCTCGGGCTGTACTTCCTCGGCGCGGCGCTGCTCGGGACGGCCGAACTGGCCGAACTCGTCGAGTTCGCCGCCCCGCTTTCGAACGTCCTGTCGTACACGCGTCTCGGCGCAGTCCTCATCGCGAAGGCGTCGATGGCGTTCGCCGTCAACCTGCTCGTCTTCGGCGTGTACGTCGACGACCACGGCGGCTGGCACTTCGGGCTCGGCGGGATGCCCGACTCCGCCGCGGTTGCGGCACTCGGCGCGGGTGAAACGCTGAGTTACCACGGCTACGAAGTGACCGAGGTCCTGTTCGGCGGCATCTTCCACACGGGTGCCGCGGGCGTCGTGGGCGGACTGCTCGTCCTCGTCGTCGGTCACTTGGTCGTCCTCGCGCTCGGCGTTACGAGCGCCGGCCTGCAGGCCGTGCGTCTCGAGTACGTCGAGTTCTTCAACAAGTTCTTCGAGGGCGGCGGCCGCGAGTACAACCCGTTCGGTTACGACCGCGAGTTCACGACCGAAGACTAACCCTCACCGACGATTCTTTTTTGACTTTTGTCCGCTGGGAGCGACTGCTTTTGCAATGACGACGATTCCGCCGTCGTAGACAGACCGCTCCAGACGTTTTGGGAACCTTTATGATACGGCTGACGCCACATGCAGACGTTCGGAGACGACAATCCGGTACTCAGGAACACACAATGATTGAAGCAATTGAACCCCTCATGACTGCACTGCAGAATGAAACCGCTTCCTCGCCCGCTATCACCGCCGACGCTGCGGCGGCCCTCTCGGTCGGTATCGCCGCCTTCGCCGCAGGCTATGCGGAGCGTGGCATCGGTTCCGCTGCGATGGGTGCCATCGCGGAAGACGAGGACCTCTTCGTCAACGGGCTGGTCCTTACGGTTCTCCCCGAGACCCTCGTTATCCTCGCACTGGTCGTTGTCTTCGCGGCCTAACGCACCCCCTCTCTTTCCCATTATGAGTTTGGACAACGTCGTTGAGGACATCCGAGACGAAGCCCGCGCACGCGCAGAGGACATCAGGCAGGACGGCCAGGAACAGGCAGACGAAATCGTCGCCGAGGCCGAGGCCGATGCCGAAGAGCTCCTCGAATCGCGGAAGGCGGACGTCGAGCAGCAACTCGAACGGGAGCGCGAACAGGCGCTCTCCAGCGCGAAGCTCGAAGCCAAGCAGGCTCGGCTCAGCGCCCGCCGTGACGTGCTCCAGCGCGTCCGCGAGCAGGTCGAAAGCGAACTCGCCGAGCTGGAAGGCGACCGTCGCGAAGAGCTCACCCGCTCGCTGCTCGATGCGGCGTCGGTCGAGTTCGAAGACGAAGACGAAGTCTCCGTCTACGGCCGCGCCGCCGACGAGGACCTGCTTTCGAGCATCCTCGAAGACTACGACGGCTACGAGTTCGCCGGCGAGCGCGACTGTCTCGGTGGCGTCGTGGTCGAGGGCTCGAACTCGCGCGTCCGGGTGAACAACACCTTCGACTCGGTCCTCGACACAGTCTGGGAGGACAATCTGAAGGAAGTGAGTGCGCGACTGTTCGACGACCAATGAGCACTACAGGCGGCTCGAATCCCGAATACGTCATCGCTCGCGTTCGAGCGCGACGTAGTGCCCTGTTCGGCGACGAGGAGTACCGCAAACTGGTCCGCATGGGGCCGGCCGAAATCGCTCGGTTCATGGAGGAATCGGAGTACGAGACAGAGGTCAACGCGCTCGGGAGCCGTTTTTCCGGCGTCGACCTCATCGAGTACGCGCTGAACCAGAATCTGGCGAAGCAGTTCAACGATATCCTCGACTGGGCAGACGGCCGCCTCTACGACCTCATCGCGCGGTACCTCCGCAAGTTCGACGCGTGGAACGTGAAGACGATTATCCGCGGTATCTACTCTGGCGCGACCCGCGAGGAAGTCGAATCCGACCTCATCCGGGCCGGCGAGTTCGACGACCGACTCTTCTCGCGGCTGCTCGACGCAGGCGAGATGGAGGAGGTCGTCAGCATCCTCTCCGGTACCATCTTCGGCGACGGCCTCGCGGCCGCCTACGAGGAGTACGAGGAAGTCGGCGTCCTCGTCCCGCTGGAGAACGCGGTCGACCGCGCCTTCTACGAGCAGTTGCTCGAGGGTCTGGTCGTCGGCGAAGAGGCAAAGCAGTACCGCGAGTTCCTCGAAGCCGAAATCGACTTCCGAAACGCCCGCAACGCGCTCCGTATCGCTCGCAGCGGTGCCGACCTCGACCCCGTCGACTACTTCATCGAGGGCGGCACGCTGTTCCGCGCGTCGGAGCTCGCGTCGCTGGCGACCAGCCCGGACGAGCTGGTGTCGAAGATCCGTGACAGCCGGTACGGCGACCGCCTCTCGACGGCCCTTTCGGACCTCGAAGAGGCAGACAGCCTCATCGGCTTCGAGCGCGCCCTCGACGCGGCGCTCTTGGAGTACGCGGACACGCTCGGTTACGTGTTCCCGCTTTCTGTCACGCCAATCGTCTCGTACATCCTCGCCAAGGAGCGCGAGGTGGACAACATTCGGGCCATCGCCCGCGGCCGCGAAGCCGGGCTGGACCCCGATGCAATAGAAGAGGAGCTGGTCACCATATGAGCCAGGAAATCGCAGTTATCGGCAGTCCGGACTTCACCACGGGCTTTCGGCTTGCGGGTGTCCGCAAGTTCGAGAACGTCCCGGACGAAGCGAAGGACGACGAACTCGACGAGGCCGTGACGCGAACGCTGGAGGACGAGGACGTCGGCATCATCGTGATGCACGAAGACGACCTCGACCACCTCTCGCGTAACGCCCGGCAGTCGGTCGAGCGCAGCATCGAGCCGACGCTCGTGACGCTCGGCGGTTCCGGCGGCGCGAGCGGCCTCCGTGACCAGATCAAGAGAGCAATCGGTATCGATCTGATGGACGAATAACCAAACATGAGTCAGGCAACACAAGATTCCGTTCGCGAGGACGGTGTCATCGCAAGCGTGAGTGGTCCGGTCGTGACCGCCCGTGGCCTCGACGCCCGCATGAACGACGTCGTCTACGTCGGCGACGAAGGCTGATGGGCGAGGTCATCGAAATCGAGGGCGACCTCACGACTATTCAGGTGTACGAAGAGACCTCCGGCGTCGGTCCCGGCGAACCCGTCGAGAGTACGGGCGAACCGCTGACCGTCGACCTCGGTCCGGGGATGATGGACGCCATCTACGACGGCGTGCAGCGTCCTCTGGACGTGCTGGAGTCGAAGATGAACTCGGCGTTCCTCGACCGCGGTGTCGACGCGCCGGGTATCGACCTCGAAAAGAAGTGGGAGTTCGAACCCACCGTCTCCGAAGGCGACGAGGTCGCCTCCGGCGACGTCGTGGGGACGGTCCCCGAGACCGTGACCATCGAACACAAGGTCATGGTCCCGCCGGACTTCGAGGGCGGCGAGGTCGTCGCCGTCGAGGAAGGCGAGTTCTCCGTCACCGAGACGGTCGTCGAACTCGACAACGGCGAGGAGATCACGATGCACCAGGAGTGGCCGGTGCGTCAGGCTCGCCCCGCCGCGGAGAAGAAGACCCCGCGCGAACCGCTCGTCTCGGGGCAGCGCATCCTCGACGGTCTGTTCCCAATCGCGAAGGGCGGAACGGCCGCGATTCCGGGTCCGTTCGGCTCCGGGAAGACGGTCACCCAGCACCAGCTCGCCAAGTGGGCCGACGCGGACATCGTCGTCTACGTCGGCTGTGGCGAGCGCGGTAACGAGATGACCGAGGTTATCGAGGACTTCCCGGAACTCGACGACCCGAAGACCGGGAACCCGCTCATGGCCCGGACGTGCCTCATCGCGAACACGTCCAACATGCCCGTGGCGGCCCGCGAGTCCTGTATCTACACCGGCATCACCATCGCGGAGTACTACCGCGACATGGGATACGACGTCGCGCTGATGGCCGACTCCACCTCCCGGTGGGCCGAGGCCATGCGCGAGATTTCCTCGCGTCTCGAAGAGATGCCCGGCGAAGAGGGGTACCCCGCGTACCTCGCCGCGCGTCTCTCCGAGTTCTACGAGCGCGCCGGCTACTTCACGACCGTCAACGGCGAGGAAGGTTCCGTCTCCGTCATCGGCGCGGTTTCGCCGCCGGGCGGCGACTTCTCCGAGCCGGTCACGCAGAACACCCTGCGTATCGTGAAGACGTTCTGGGCGCTCGACGCGGACCTCGCAGAGCGCCGTCACTTCCCGGCGATTAACTGGAACGAGTCGTACTCGCTCTACCAAGAGCAGCTTGACCCGTGGTTCGTCGAGAACGTCGAGGACGACTGGGCCGAAGAGCGCCAGTGGGCCGTCGACGTGCTCGACGAGGAGAACGAACTGCAGGAGATCGTTCAGCTCGTCGGTAAGGACGCCCTGCCGGAGGACCAGCAGCTGACCCTCGAAATCGCTCGCTACCTCCGCGAGGCGTACCTCCAGCAGAACGCGTTCCACCCGACGGACACGTACTGCTCCCCCGAGAAGACGTACGGTATCCTCACCGCCATCCACACGTTCAACGACGAGGCGTTCAAGGCGCTCGAAGCCGGCGTCCCCGTCGAAGAGATTCAGGCCATCGAGGCGGCTCCCCGGCTGAACCGCATCGGTGTGCAGGAAGACTGGGAGGCGTACATCGAGGACCTCAAAGCAGAGATCACCGAGCAGCTCCGCGAGCTGTACTGAGACCATGAAGGAATACCAGACTATCACCGAAATCAGCGGCCCGCTGGTGTTCGCCGAGGTCGACGAGCCGATCGGTTACGACGAAATCGTCGAAATCGAGACGCCCCAAGGCGAAACCAAGCGCGGACAGGTTCTCGAATCCTCCGAGGGCCTCGTCGCGATTCAGGTGTTCGAAGGCACGACCGGTATCGACAGGAACGCGTCCGTCAGGTTCCTCGGCGAGACCCTCAAGATGCCCGTGACCGAGGACCTCCTCGGGCGCGTGCTCGACGGGTCCGGCCAGCCCATCGACGGCGGCCCCGAAATCGTCCCCGACGAGCGTCGGGACATCGTCGGCGCGGCAATCAACCCCTACTCCCGCGAGTACCCCGAGGAGTTCATCCAGACCGGCGTCTCCGCCATCGACGGCATGAACACCCTCGTCCGCGGCCAGAAGCTCCCCATCTTCTCCGCGTCGGGGCTTCCCCACAACAACCTCGCGCTCCAGATCGCCCGTCAGGCGACGGTGCCCGAGGACGAAGACAGCGGCGAAGAGTCCGAGTTCGCAGTTGTCTTCGGCGCGATGGGTATCACGCAGGAAGAGGCAAACGAGTTCATGGAGGACTTCGAGCGCACGGGCGCACTCGAGCGCTCCGTCGTCTTCACGAACCTCGCGGACGACCCCGCAGTCGAGCGGACGGTCACGCCGCGTCTCGCGCTGACGACCGCCGAGTACCTCGCGTTCGACAAGGACTACCACGTCCTCGTCATCCTGACCGACATGACCAACTACTGCGAGGCGCTCCGCGAGATCGGCGCGGCTCGTGAAGAGGTCCCCGGTCGCCGTGGCTACCCGGGTTACATGTACACCGACCTTGCACAGCTCTACGAGCGTGCGGGTCGCATCGAGGGACGCGAAGGGTCTGTCACGCAGATTCCCATCCTCACGATGCCGGGTGACGACGACACGCACCCGATTCCGGACCTGACCGGCTACATCACCGAGGGCCAGATCTACATCGACCGCGACCTCAACTCGCAGGGCATCCGCCCGCCGATCAACCCGCTTCCGTCCCTGTCGCGTCTCATGGACGACGGTATCGGCGAGGGCCTCACCCGCGAGGACCACGCCGACGTGTCCGACCAGATGTACGCGGCGTACGCGGAGGGTGAAGACCTGCGCGACCTCGTGAACATCGTCGGTCGCGAGGCGCTGTCCGAGCGTGACAACAAGTACCTCGACTTCGCCGAGCGCTTCGAAGCCGAGTTCGTCAACCAGGGCTTCGACACGGACCGGTCCATCGAGGACACCCTCGACATCGGCTGGGACCTCCTGTCGATGCTCCCGAAGTCCGAGCTCAACCGTATCGACGAAGAGCTCATCGAGGACTACTACGAAGAAGACGCCGAGTCGGTCGAAGCGGAAGCCTAGACCCCGACGAACGCCGCGTTCGTCCCTCGGTTCGATTCTCCTCTTCTATTCGCGCCGTTCGTCTCTTCTGAGCCGTGCGGCCGCGCGCCGCCCGCGAGAACTTCCTTACGTCTCGCCCACGACGACACCACATGGACGCCACTTCGTCTCGCGCTCGCGTCCTCGCGGTCGTCGGTCCCGCCGTCGACCGGGAGCGACTGCTGGACGAACTCTCGCCGCTTTCGGTGTCGGTCACCTCGTCGGTCGGGGCGGCGGGCCAGCGCGCCGAGGACGAGCAGGTCGACTGCGTCGTGCTCGCGACCGACCGACTCGCGGATGTCGAAGCGGTCCACGGCACGCTCTCGGTCCCGCTTGTCGTCGTCGTCCCGACTGACGGCGACCTCTCGGCGGCGGCCGCCCGCGACGCCGGCGCGGCCGACGTAGTTCCGATCGTCGATTCGAACCTCTTCGAGCGGCTTCCGGAGCGGGTCGAAAGCGTCGTCGCGTGGCGTCGCCGCGGCGCGGCGGCCGCGAGCAAGATAACGGAGGACCTGAAAGAACAGGCGATAGACGAGGCTCCGGTCGGCATCACCGTCGCCGACTCGCCGACTGCTCGTTGCCCGACCGACCGCTCGTCTACGTCAACGAGGCGTTCGAGACGATGACCGGCTACTCGGCCGACGCGGCGCTGGGGCGGAACTGCCGATACCTTCAGGGACCGAACACCGACCCCGAGCGCGTCGCCGAACTCCGCCGCGCCATCGAGGCCGAGGAGGCGGCGTCGGTCGAACTGCTGAACTACCGCGCGAACGGCGAGACGTTCTGGAACCGGGTCGACGTCGCGCCGCTGAGCGGGCCGGACGGCGAGGTGACACACTACGTCGGCTTCCAGACCGATATCACGGAGCGCGTGCGCGCGGAGGCGGCCGCCGAGCGGTACGCCGAGAGAGTCGACGAGGAGCGCGCGCGGCTCCAGACGCTCGTCGAGCATATCGAGGGCTTGTTGGCGGACGTGACGAGCGCGCTCGTCCGCGCGGAGAGCAGACAAGAACTCGAAGCCGCCGTCTGCGACCGAGTCACCGCCGCCGGGTCGTTCGACTGCGCGTGGGTCGGCCACTGCGACCTCGCACCGGCGGTCATCGTCCCGAACGAGCGGGCGGGAACCGACACCGGATTCCTCGACGGCCTCGAAATCGACCGGTCTGACCCCAGCGACCCCACCGCCCGCGCCGCGGAGACGCGGACCGTCCAGTCGGCGACCGTCGGCGACGGGAACGTCTCCGCGGAGGCGCTCGTCCCGTTCGACTCCGTCATCGCGGTTCCGCTAGTCCACAGCGGGACGCTGTACGGCGTCCTGACGGTCTACACCGACGCCACGGAACTCGACGATCAGGTTCGGGTGGTGCTCGGGACGCTCGGTAGGGCGGTCGGCGCGGCCATCGACGCGTTCGAGAGCCGGCGGTCCCTGCTGTCCGACGAGCGGCTCGAACTCGAACTCGAGGTGCGCGACGAGACGCAGCCGCTGGTCCGACTCGCCGCCGCGGGGGACTGCGAACTCTCGTACCGCGGTTCGGCCCAACACGACGACGGGACCGTGAGTCTGTTCGTCTCGACGGACCCCGCGACGGAGTTCGAGGAAGCCGACACCGACCTCGACGGTCTTCGGAGCGTCGACGTCCTCCCCCGCGGTGACGACGCCGAACTCTACGAACTCACCTTCGCCGACGGGTCGCTCGTCCACCTCGTCGCCGACGCGGGCGGGCGACTCGTCGACCTCGAAGTAGACCGCCTCGGCTGTCGGCTTACGGTCGTCGTCCCCGACCGCGTGGCGGGGCGGGCGCTCCTCGACGACTTCAAGACGGTCGCGGCGAACGCCGAACTCCGCTCCGTCACGAACCGGTCCGAACCGCCGGTGGCGCGCCGCGAGTTCGTCGCGAGCGTCAACGACGACCTCACCGACCGCCAGCAGTCGGCCCTCCAACTCGCCTACCTCGGCGGGTATTTCGAGTGGCCGCACGCCGTCACCGGCGACGAACTCGCGGAGACGATGGGCGTCTCGCGGGCGACGTTTCACCAACATCTGCACGCGGCGGAGCGAAAACTCATCTCTCGATTTTTCGATGGAGAACCGTACTAACGGGTATATCCGGATTTTTGACAGCTGCTCGATGTCTCCCGCCCCCGGGACGCCGACATCAGCGCCCGTGACGACCCGCGAACTGAATCGCGGTCTCGACCCACAGACGTGACGCCTTCGACCGTTCACGACCGATTCCGGCCGGTCTGGCCGGCCAGACAGTAAAAGATTAACACCCCAGGCGAACAACCCCCGCCAACGATGGCCGAAGACGTCAAGCCGACCCGCAAGAACTTGATGGCGATCGAAGATCGCATCGAACTCTCCGAGCGGGGCCACGACACGCTCGAGCAGAAGCGTGACGGGCTCATCATGGAGTTCATGGACATCCTCGACCAGGCCCAGGACGTGCGGGCCAACCTCAATCAGGACTACGAGCGCGCGCAGAACAAAATCAACATGGCCCGCGCCATGGAGGGCGACGTGGCCGTCCGCGGCGCGGCCGCTGCGCTGAAAGAGTACCCCGAAATCACGACGCAGTCGAAGAACATCATGGGCGTCGTCGTCCCGCAGATCGAGTCCTCGCGCGTGAAAAAGAGCCTCGACCAGCGCGGCTACGGGCTGCTCGGCTCCTCGGCCCGCATCGACGAGGCCGCGGACGCCTACGAGGAGCTCCTCGAATCCATCATCCTCGCCGCGGAGGTCGAGACGGCGATGAAGAAGATGCTCGAAGAGATCGAGACGACGAAGCGCCGCGTCAACGCGCTCGAGTTCAAGCTCCTGCCGGAGCTCTACGAGAACCAGGAGTACATCGAGCAGAAGCTCGAAGAACAGGAACGCGAGGAGATCTTCCGTCTGAAGAAGATCAAGGCGAAGAAGGAAGAAGAAGAGAAGGAAGAGCGCGCCGCCGAGAAAGCGGCGGCCGAAGCGGAAGCGGCGACGGCCGACTGACCCGACTGACCCGTTCTCTCTCGATTCCGTTCTCTTCTCGGTCGAGTCTCCGACCGTTTTTCACCGTCTCGGCGCGTAGAGACTCTCATGTCCTGTCCCGACTGCGACGGTGAACTCGCCGTCTTCGCAGTGCCCGAACCGCTAGCGTCTCACGCGCCCGAGGCGGCGCTGACTGTCGGGTTGTGCGCCGGCTGTCTCCGACTTCATCCGACGGAGACGGTGCCGACCGACGGCGACTCGCGGCCGTTCGCGGACGTGCTTCCCGAGGGCGACGCGGGCGCTGCGGTCGCGCTCCTCGTCGGCATGCTCGACTCGCTGGCGCTCAACTGCGCCGGCATCGTCGACTGCGTCGAGTTCGCCGAACAGTCTGGCATCGACGTGCATCTCACGCTCGACCGACTCCAGCGGGAGGCGACCAACCCTCACTTCGACGTCGCCCGTCGGCAGGCGCAGTTGGACGCGTTCCTCTGAGCGCCGCCGCTCTGTGCTGTCTGACACCGTGGCGCGCGAAGACGCCGAGGAGGAGTCGCTTAGACGCCGGTGGAGTACCGGAGAATGCCGGCGATACCGCCGAACGCGTCGTAGAGCTGTTCGCCTTTCTCGAAGTCCGTGCTGATGAACTTCGTCTCGGTGCCGCGCTGGTCGGCGAGGTCCATGAGCCACTCGATGACGTCCTCGCGCTCTTTCAGTTCGGCCTCCGAGCCACCTTCGCACTCGTGGGTGGGCGTGTTGTGACGGTGGTCGACGAGTTCGTACTCCTCTTGGCCGTCGCAGTCGTAGATGGCGATGTCCTTCCGCAGGTCCTCGGAGATGAGGAGGCGGTCGACCGACCCCATCACGAGGTTCTTCCGCGTCGCCTCGAACCCGTAGGTGGACTCGTTGCCGCGGTGGAGCTTCTCGAAGAACTCCTCCATCTGCTTTTTGTCCTTGATGACCTCTTGGTCGGCCAGCGCGTCCTGGCCGGCGTCGACGAGGTCGTAGAGGCCGGACTCGTCGGTGTAGGCCACGTCGAACTTCCCGACGACGAGGTCCTGCAGTTCGTGGTGGAGGTAGTCGCCGTCGAGGAACTCGTCTTTCGTCGGCGAGGGACCGCCCACGAGGATGCCGTCCATCTCGTGTCGCTTGGGGACGAACAGGTCGTTCGCCATGCCGGCGACCTCCTGATAGAAGTTGTCGATGGCTTCGAGGCGGAGGCGGGCGAAACGCTGGGCGGACTGACCACCTTTGCGCTGCTTACCGGGGACGAGCGACGAGGCGCTCTTGACAGGCTCGACGCGCTTGCCCTTGAGCCAGCCGACGTTGGCCTCGCGGCGGTCGAGGACGATGAGGCCGAACAGGCCCTTGTCCATGAGCATGTCCTCGAGCGGTCCGGTGAGGAAGTTCGAGTCGCAGTGGTACCGGAACGACTGAATCGGCTCCGGCGGGCTCTCCAGCACCTTCGTGACCATGTCGGTCTGGCCGCCGCCGGAGTTGACCGCACCGGAGAACATGACGATACCGCGGTCCGGTGGGAAGGTGCCGTAGTACCGGAGTCGGTCCTTGATGCTCGTCAGGGCGTCTTGGACGTTCGTTCGCGTCTGCTTCGATTTGATGTTAGACGCTTCGCTGTGCTCCGTGATGACGTGTTCGACCACGTCGGAAATCTGCTTGTCTTCGGGGATGTAGATGGTGACGAGCTGCGTTCCTGACCCTTCGTACTCTCGCAGGTCCTCGATGACCTTCTTGAATTCGTACTTTCGGCGGTCCTCGCTCGCCTCCTCAGCGTCGCTACTCATCACTCCACCTAGTCCCTCCAGCGGCTAAGTAACCTTTGACTGGTCACGTTCCGCGGTATCCCGCCGCACGAGCCGCCCTACGACCCGACTTCGAGACGAGCGCGGTCGGAGAACATTTATGTGGCTGTCACGGGTGGACTTCGACGTTGGAATTATGGCCCGGGTGTACGCAGTTGCCAGCGCGAAAGGCGGGGTTGGAAAGACGACGACCACGGCCAACCTCGGGACGACGCTCGCGATGGCCGGTCACGATGTCGTCGTCGTCGACGGTGACCTCGGGATGCCGAATCTCGCCGGCGCGCTCGGCGTCGACCCGGATGGGGCGACGCTTCACGACGTATTGGCAGGCGAGTCGGCGGTCGAGGCGGCCGTCTACGAGGGACCGGCAGGACTCTCGGTGCTCCCCGGCTCGAACGCCCTCGAAGCGTTCGCGACGGCGAACGCCAAGGAACTCGAACCGGTCGTCTCGGCGCTCGAAGCGAGCTACGATATCGTCATCATCGACACGGGTGCGGGGCTGAGCGACGACACCTTCGTCCCGCTGAAGCTCGCCGACGAGGTCGTCTTGGTCTCGACGACCGAGCGCGAGGCGCTCGGCGACACCGAAAAGACCCGACAGCTCGGCGAGCGCATCGGTGCCGACGTGGTCGGCGTCGTCCTCACGCGCGTCAACCAGTCGAACCCGAACGCCGACGTGGTCGCCTCGCTCCTCGACGCTGGCGTCATCGCCGTCGTCCCCGAGGACCCGGCCATCCGCGAGGCGCTCAGCACGCAGGTTCCGGTCGTCGCCCGCTCGCCCGACAGCATCGCGGCCGCGGGCTACCGCGCCCTCGCCGAAGCGCTCACCGGCAAGCCGGTCCCGATTCCGGACGATGCGGTCGATTCGGCGGAGTTTGAGGCCACCACGGACGAGTCGGACACGGAACCCGAACCGGCGGCCACCGCGGAATCAGCTTCCGACGTGGCCAGCGACGACGGCGCGGCCGACGACGAAGCGGACACGCCGGAGGCGAGTGAGCACACGTCGGTCGTTCAGGTCGACGCGGACCCCGAAGCGGCGTCCGAGCCGGAACCGGAACCCGAAGTCGAAGCCGAGACCACTGACACGGACCCAGAGTCGGCGGCCGAGACCACTGACGCCCCCGAACCGGACGACGACCTCGAGGCGTCGATTCCGTTCTCCGGTGGCTCCGTCGAGGCGTCGGACGACGCCGCCGAACCCGACGCGGACCCCGCCGACCCCGACGCGGGCGAACCGGCGGTCGAAACGGATGCAGTCGCCGACCCGATAGGCGGTGACGACGCCGCCGAACCCGACGATGTCGTCGAAGCCCCAGACGCTCGTGAGGCCGCCGCCGAAGCCGGTGATGACGACGCGCCGGCCGACCCGCTGGCGGCCGACACGTCCGACGACTCGATGGTCGCCGACCCCGAACCGCTCGGCGACGAGGAACCGGAGAATGACCCGCTGGCGGCGGACCTCGAAGCGGTCACTCGCGGCACCTCGTCAGCCGACGAGGCCGCTCTGGATGTCGATGCCGACGCCGGTGCGACGGACGCGGACCCGCTCGCTGAAGGGGCGGTCGAAGAGGAGTCGGTCGGCGACCTGTCGCCCAGTTCACCGTCCGACGACGCCGTCGAGGCTCCCGAGGGGCGGGCGGACGATGCCGACCCGGTGACTGAGGGGTCCGAAGCTGAGGATTCCGAATCGGCGGAGTCCGTCTCTGCGGACGTCGACCCCGACGCCGAGGAGACGGACGCGCCCGGCGCGGACGAACCTCTCGTCGCCGAGGCCGAGCCGAGCGATTCCGAGACTGACGCCGACACTGACGCCGACGCCACCGAATCTCCCGAAGCCGGCGGCGACGAGGAGGGTGTCTACACAACTTCGCTCGTTGAGGAGGTCGAGTCGTTCGACGACGACGAGCGCGACGAGAAGAAAAAGGGATTCTTCAGTCGCTTCCTCGGCTAAACGGGAAGGCCTTTTACTCGCGTCTGCGGAAAGCCCTCTATGGCAGACTCTGAGTCCGTTCCCTTCTGGTGGATAGTCCTGTTTCTCGTCCTCGCGCTCGGCAGCGGTGCCGCCGTCGTCTTCTCGGTCGGTGGGTCGCTCATCGCCGGGGCCGCGGCGCTCCCGCTTTTCCTCTGAACCGCTCGAAAAAAGCCGTCGCCGAAGAACTCGCTTAGCCCGGGGTCACATCGACTCGGGTGCTTCCACGCCCACGATTGAGAGCGCGTTCGCCACCGCGTTCCGCGAGGCCTCCACGAGCGCGAGGCGGGCCGCGCCGACCTCCTCGTCGGCGTCGAGCACGGGGCACTCGCGGTAGAAGGTGTTGAACACCTCGGCGAGTTCGCGGGCGAACGTCGCCACGGTGTGGGGTTCGAGGTCGTCGGCCGCGGCCTCGACGACGGCGGGGAACCGCGCGATGGTCGCCAGCAGGTCGCGCTCGGCGTCGGTCGTCAGCACGGTTGGGTCGACCTCGCTCGCGTCGAGACCGGCGGCAGCCGCCTCGTCGGCGATGCCGCAACAGCGCGCGTGGACGTACTGGATGTACGGCGCGGACTGGGCCTCGAAGTTGAGCGCCTGGTCCCACTCGAAGGTGATAGTCTTCGTGGGCTGTTTGGAGACGATGTCGTAGCGGACCGCGCCGATGCCGACCTGCCGGGCGATGCGGTCGATGTCGGCCTCGCCGAGGTCGTCGTCGCGGGTGCGGCCTTCGAGGCGGGTCTCGACCTCGTCGCGGGCGCGGTCGATGGCCTCGTCGAGGAGGTCGTCGAGCATGACGCCCGTCCCCTTTCGGGTGGACATCGTCTCGCCGCCGGGGAGGTTGACCCACGAGTAGATGACGTTCTCCAGTTTGTCCACGTCGTTGCCGAGGATGTCGAGCGCGGCGCGGAGCTGTCCGGACTGGAGTTTGTGGTCCTCGCCGAGGACGGTCACGGCGCGGTCGTAGTTGTCGAACTTCCACTCGTGGTGGGCGAGGTCGCGCGTCGTGTACAGCGAGGTGTCGTCCGACCGGAGGAACACGAGGTTCTTCTCGAAGCCGTAGTCGTCGAGTTCGAGCTGCCACGCGTCTTCCTCGTAGACGGCGTGGTCGGTCTCCTTGAGGCGCTCGGCGAGGTCGCGGGTGCTCCCGTCGAACATGAAGCGCGTCTCCTTGACGAACTCGTCGAACTCCGCGGGGAGGCGTTCGAGACACTCGCGCATGCCGCCGAGCACCTGGTCGACCACGGTCTCGACGCGGGCGTACGTCTCCTCGTCGCCCTCCTCGATGCCCTGGAGAATCTCGGTGATTTCGGCTTCGGCCTGTTCGACTTCCTCGGGGTCGGCCTCCTCGAGGAAGGCGTTGCCCTTGCGGTAGTAGCGGACGAGGTCGTACTCGACGCGCTCGCGCGCGGGTTCGCTGTCGAGTTCGTCCTCGTCGAACGTCTCGTAGGCCCACGTGAAGACGGCCATCTGGCGGCCGGCGTCGTTCACGTAGTAGTGGCGGTCGACGTCGTTGCCGGCGAAGTCGAGCAGGTTGGCGACGGCGTCGCCGATGACCGGGTTGCGGGTGCGGCCGACGTGGACCGGACCGGTCGGGTTCGCGCTCGTGTGCTCGACGACGACGCTGTCGCCGGTCGCGGGCAGGCGACCGTACTCCTCGTCGGCCGCGGCGGCGTCGAGGGTGTCGTCGTAGTAGGCGTCGGAGACGTGGAAGTTGACGTACGGGCCTGCGTGTCGACCGCGGCGAGGTAGTCGTAGCCCTCGACGGAGAGTTCCTCGGCGATGTCGGCGGCGATTTTCGGCGGCGGCGCGCCGACGACCCCGGCGAGTCGGAAGGCGACGTCTGGAGGCGAGCGTCGCGGGTACGTCCTCCGGCGGTTCCTCGACCCCGAGGTCGTCGGTGGGCAGGTCGAGCGACGAGAGCGCCGCAGAGAGCGCCGTCTCGACCTCCTCACGGAACTGTCTGAACATGTACGCGGATTCTCGATAGGCGGCTAAAGGCCTTTCCGAACCGCCCGAGCGACCCGCGGGTCCCGTCGGTTGGGGACGTTCGTTTCCCTCGGTTTACAGGGTGGTCTTAGCACCACCTGTGCCAATACCTTACCAGTTAGGTAATAGTGGTATATCGTAAGCGGACGACATTCAAATCACGGGCGGCGACCCGCCGCTCTCACCACCCCACCCATGAGTCAATGCAACCACTGCGATGCGTTCGTGTCGAACAACTTCGTCCGCGTCTTCGGCGACGAGGACGGCAACGTGTACGCGTGTCCCAGTTGCTCGGCGAACGCGGGTATCTCACAGGTCAGCACCGAGCGGAGAGCGTCCTCCCTCTGAAATCGCCGTTCGCCCGTCGGCCTTGCCGGGTCCGAAGCACGCGGAATCACACGCTCGCCACCACTACCCACCACACCCCACCACAGCATTTCCCGCGTCTCCACACATCCCACACCGACCACCGCGGGCGACTCCGGTTCCCCGAATCGCGAGGTTCGGCCGTGTTGACCCCGAAAAACACCCTTTTCACCGCGATAGACTGACCGACGGACTTACCCGTCCGCGATTGGAACTGTCGCGTATCCACGGCGGTCCCGCCTCGCCGCTTCCCTCCTCGCAAACCATCTCACTTTTGGAACGCATTCCACATACGATACGCTTATGGGGCGCGCGTTCGAAGCCGAGAGTATGTCAGAATCGGCAGTCGCCGCGGCGGTCGGGTACGACGAGTTGGCTACGCTCAAACTCGTCGCGCTCGACGGCGGGCGCTCCGGCCCGGTCAAGCTCTCCTGTTCCGGCGTCGCGAATCGACTCGACGTGTCGAACCAGACGGCCTCGCGCCGCCTCCAGCGCCTCGAAGAGGCCGACTTCGTCGACCGCGAGGTCGTCGCCGACGGCCAGTGGATAACCATCACCGACGCGGGCGAGTCCGCGCTCAGACAGGAGTACGCCGACTACCGACGCATCTTCGAGACGCCCTCCGTGGTCGTCCTCGACGGCGAGGTCACCGGGGGAATGGGCGAGGGCCGCCACTACATCTCGCTTTCGGGATACATGGAACAGTTCAAAGACCGACTCGGCTACGAGCCGTTCCCCGGCACGCTGAACGTCCGCCTCGACGACGACGCGGTTCGCGCCCGCGCCGGGATGACCGCCCTCGATGCGGTTCCGATTGACGGCTGGGAGGACGACGAACGCACCTTCGGCCCGGCGACGTGTTACGCCGCCTCCGTCGCGGTCGGCGACGAGTCCTACGAGCCGGTCCACATCATCGTCCCCGAGCGGACCCACCACGACGAGTCGCAACTGGAAATAATCGCGCCGGATAAACTCCGTGACGAACTCGACCTTGACGACGGCGACGCGGTCACGGTCCGCGTCGAGGAGGTTGCGTACGAATGAGCCGAACTGCCGAGTCGACCGGCGACTTCGACGCCGTCTCGCGCGTTCTCGACGCCTTCCGCGCCGGCGAACCGGTGCTCGTCCACGACTTCGACGACCGCGAGGGCGAAACCGACCTCGTCTATCCCGCGGGCGCGGTTGGCTCCGCCGACGTGGCCCGGATGCGCAACGATGCTGGCGGCCTCGTCTGCGTCGCCCTCCCGAACGACGTGTCCGAGTCCCTCGGCCTCCCGTTCATGGACGACGTGCTCGACCACCCGGCCGCGTCGTCTCACGACCTCGCGTACGACTCGCGGTCGTCGTTTTCGTTCACCGTGAATCACCGCGACTCCTTCACGGGCATCACCGACCGCGACCGCGCGATGACCATCTCTCGACTCGCACCCGTCGCCGAGGCCGCCCGCGCCGGCGAGTACGACGCCGACGACTTCGGCGGCGAGTTCCGCGCGCCCGGCCACGTCCACCTGCTCCGCGGCGCGCCGAACCTGCTTTCGGACCGGCAGGGCCACACCGAACTCGGCCTCGCGATGGCCGACGAGGCGGGTATCCCGCCGGCGGTCGTCGTCTGCGAGATGCTCGACGACGAGACCGGCGCGGCGCTCTCGAAGGACGCCGCCCGCGACTACGCCGACCGACACGGCTTCGCCTTCGTCGACGGCGACGGCCTCATCGACGAACTCGTCTGAGCGGCCGAAGGGGTTTGCCCCGATTTACCTTCTCACGCGCGCCCGCCGCACCACGACCACGTCGGTTCCCAGCCGAGCAGCCGCTCCGCTTTCTCGGTCGAGACGAGCGCCTCGTGGCCCGAAAGCGGCGTTCTCACCTCCGCGCCGGGGTAGACCTCGCGGGCGACTGTCGCTGACTCGACGGTCGTCGAGGTGTCGGCGGCCGCGGCCCAGAACACCTCGTGGCCCGCGAAGTCGGCTTCGAGCGCCCGGCGGACGAGTCTCGCGGCGTCCTCTCTGCCGAGGTACGAAAAGAGCGTGTTGCGCGCGGTGTGGAAGTGCCCGGCGTCCCGCAGTCCCGACAGCGAGCGGTCGGCCTCGGCGAACGTTTGTCTCGCCTCCTCCTCGCTCGGCATCCACGGGAACCGGAGGCTGGCGACCGTCTCCGGGGCGTCGTCGCGGCGGATGAACCCCGCGGCGGTCTGCTCGGCGACGTACTTCCCGAGGCCGTAGGGGTTCGAGGGCGTCGCGCGGTGGGTCTCGTCCACCGGGAGGAAGTCGATGCGGGCGGGGTCAGGTTCGAAACTCCCGCCGATAGCGCTCATGCTGGAGGCGACGACCACGCGGTCGATGCCGAGCGCGGCGGCGACTTCGAGGACGACGTAGGTCGACTGGACGTTGCTCTCGAAGACGCGGTGGCCGGGGTCGTTCGTCGGCGTCGAGATGGTTCCGAGGTGGACGACTGCGTCGGCGTCGACGTCGCTGAGCGCCGCCGTGAGGTCGCCCGGGTTGAGCGCGCTCACGCGGTAGTCGTGGTCCGCGAGCGACGACTCGCTGTGCCGCGAGAGGTTCGTGACGGTGTAGCCGCTCGCGCGCAGGTGAGCGACGACGGCCGGCCCGATATTTCCGGTCCCGCCCGTGACCGCGACGGATTCGAGGCTCATACCCCGTCATGGCGGCCCGCGAACAAAACGCCGGGGGCGGCGGTGGTCGGGTCGTCATGATTTTAGAGGGGGGCCGCCGAAGGCCACTACATGGGATTTGAAGAGATGGATGTCTCGACGATCTGGCAGAGTGGAGAGTACAAGGACTGGGAGGACGCGACGGTGCACGTCCTCACTCACGGTCTCCACTACGGGACGGGCGTCTTCGAGGGGGTTCGCGCTTACGACACCGACCGCGGCCCGGCCATCTTCCGCTGGGAGGAGCACCTCGAACGGCTCTATCAGTCCGCGAAGCCCTACGACATGGAGATTCCCTACACGCGCGAGGAACTCACCGAGGCGACGCTGGAGGTCATCCGGCGCAACGACCTCGACGGCGGCTACATCCGTCCCATCGCGTTCTACGGCTACGACTCGCTCGGCGTCAGCCCCAAGGACAACCCGACGGAGGTCGCCATCGCGGCGTGGCCGTGGGGAACCTACCTCGGCGAGGACGCCCTCGAAAACGGCGTCGACGTGATGGTCTCGTCGTGGCGCAAGCACGCCTCCAGCCAGATTCCGACGAACGCGAAGACGACCGGACTCTACGTGAACTCCATGCTCGCGGGCGAGGAAGCCCGCCGCAACGGCTACGTCGAAGCCATCGTCCTGAACAAGGAGGGCAACGTCGCCGAAGGTCCCGGCGAGAACATCTTCATGGTCCGCGACGGGAAGATTTACACCCCCGGCCTCTCCCAGAGCATCCTCGACGGCATCACCCGCGACACCGTCATCACGCTCGCCCGCGAGCGTGGCTACGAGGTCGACGACAGCGCGACTATCAGCCGCGGCGAACTCAACACGGCCGACGAGCTGTTCTTCACCGGCAGCGCCGCCGAAGTGACCCCCATCCGCAAGGTCGACAACGTCGTCATCGGCGAGGGCACGCGCGGCCCGGTCACGGAGGAGCTGCAGACCGCCTTCTTCGACCTCGTGGAGCGTCGCACCGACGACCACGAAGAGTGGTTCACCTACGTCGACGAGCAGTAACCGTAGACGCCCGCGAAAACGAGCTCCCTTTTCACGTCACTGTACCGCCACGGCCCGATAGCGACGACCGCCGCCGAGTCTTCACTCGTTGCTGGGGACCCGCCCGTCGCCGGACTCTTCGGTCACTTCGATGTCGAACTCGTCGACGTGGTCCTGTTCTGCGAATCCGGCCGAGAGGACGCGCGTGAGGGCCTCTTCGACCTTCTCGCCGGTCTCCTCGATGTCTTCGGGGTCGACTTCCATCACGAATCCGGTGGTGATGTTCGGCGCGGTCGGCATGAAGACGATCTCCTTGCCGTCTTTGGTCGTCTTCCCGGTCTTGAACGCGGTCATGCGGATGCCCGGCCACGTCTCGAGACGGACCGGCTTCTGGAGGTCTTCGGTGCCAGTGAGCGCGGTTTCGACCGCGAGCTTAGAAGCGTTGTAGATGACGCGAACGAGCGGGACCTTGTTCATCGAGGCGTCGAGGCCGGATTCGAGCAGGCGGCCGGCCGTCGTCCGCATCAGGTAGCCGACCGAAAGCACCAACAACAGGAAGATGATGATGGCGACGAAGAACCCGAACACTTCCGAGAGGTAGGCATACGGCTCCGGAAACTCCAACAGGCGGTCGACTCCCGGAATGCGGACGATTGCGCCGTACAGAATGGAGAGGACGTACAGGATGACGATGAGCGGAACGAGAACTACGAGGCCGCTGGCGAAGTCGCGTCTCCACGAGGACATTGATATCGGGTACGTGAACCCGCGGGCATAAGGGGATTTCTAGTGTGGGACGAGAGACACGCGCCGCGTTCCAGCGCTCGCTCAGACGCCGACGACGGCCCGGAGCGCGAACAGGGCGTTTTCCTTGCGCTCGCGGACCCGGCGATAGAAGTACGAGAACCACTTGTCGCCGTAGGGCGCGTACTGCCACACCTCGACGCCGTCGGCGGCGAGTTCGCGCTGGGCGTCCTCGCGCACGCCCATGAGCATCTGCACCTCGTAGTCGCGGTCGTACTCCGCGCCGAGGTCGCGGGCGTAGGCGATCATCTCGGGGTCGTGGCTCCCGACGGCGATACCGCCGTCGTACTCCCGAAACAGGTACGCGAGGAGTTCCTTGTACGCCTCGTTGACCGCCGATTTCTGCTTATGGGCGACCGCGGCGGGCTCGTCGTACGCGCCCTTGACGAGGCGAATCTTCCCCGGCACGTCGGCGAGGCGTTCGAGGTCGTCGGGCGTGCGCTTAAGGTTCGCCTGCACACACAGTCCCATCCCGCCGTCGAACTCGCGAGCGAGTTCCTCGAAGGCGTCGAGGGTCACGTCGGTCGTCTCGTGGTCCTCCATGTCGCACCACAGGAAGACGCCGTGGTCGTCGGCCGCCTCGGCGATGCGCCGGTAGTTCTCCTCGAACACGTGGTCGCCCGCGTCGAGGCCGATTTGTGAGGGCTTGACCGAAACGCAGGCGTCGATGCCGGTCGAGGCGATGTCCTCGACGAGGCTGACGTACGCCGCCGTGTCCTCGTCCGCGGGGGCGCGCTCGTCGTAGTGCTCCCCGAGGAGGTTGAGGATGACCGCCACGCCCTCGTCGTTCATCCGTCGGGCGTGGTCGAGCGCTCCCGCCGCGGTCTCTCCCGCGACGAACCTGCTCGCGATGGGGGGAATCATAACGGACGATTACGACCGTCAGCTATTGAGGGTTATCATCGATTCGGCCACGAAATCGAACGACTCCGGCGCCTCGCCCGGCGACGAACCGTCGGAACTTACATTCTTCGCCGCCGACGGGTCGGTATGGTCGTCTCTCTCGTCGCCACCGCCTTCTGGGCGATGCTGCCCGCGTACGTGCCGAACAACGCCGCCGTCCTCGCGGGCGGCGGTCGTCCCATCGACGGCGGGCGCACGTGGGGCGGTCGCCGCGTCCGTCGGGGACGGAAAGACGTGG
>NZ_JPES01000057.1:0-29274 GCF_000730175.1 Haloferax sp. ATB1
CGAGAACTCGTGCGGCTGCGGGAGGAGGAACTTCCGTAGGCCCGAGACCGCGGTCTTCGAGTCCTGACCGCGCATCGTCCGCGCGCGGACACCGCGCTTCTGTCGGCGCTCGTGTGCCTCCGCTTCCGAGCAGGCGTAGAAATGGTCCTCGCGAACGTCCTTCCGGATATGCGTGCCGCCACAGAAGCGACACTCGCCGGTCGGCTCCAGGTCGCAGGTCCATTCGTGGTCGAGCGCGGCCTCTTCCGTTTCGAAAGTCCGCTGGCAGTATCGACAGGCAGCGACGAACTCCGGCATCTCGAATTCGACATCGACCGACTCGTCGTCGACGGTCGAACCGGGCTCATACCCATTGTCGACAGCGGACTCGACGGTGTCCCCGTCGTTCGACGTGACGAGGTCTGCGTCGTCGAGGACGGAGAACTCCGCGATGACCTTGCCGCCGTCCTCGGTCATCAGCGGTCCACCTCGACGAGGTCGTATCCACAGCGCTCACAGCGAAATCGGACCTCGCTCTCGTGACCGCACGCGGGACAGTCGACGGTCACGCGCAACCACCCCCGAACCGGAGACCTTCGTCTCCGGGGTTGAGTTGTGGGATGGTGAAGGAATCAGTAGAAGCCGTCGAGAGGAGATTTAACTCGTGGTTCCGGTGGACGAGATCGGCGGGCACGAAGGCGTCAACGTCGAATACTTCCTCTCGGGCGATCATTTTGCTGGAGATATCGATGTGGGGGGTACTTAATCGGTGATGAGGGCTGTCCGAATTGGCCGAATCAAGTGTCTGTACACCCACAATTTCTCCCGGAACAACACGTTCGAATCGCAATTGAATCGCGGATGCATGGGGTCGAACCGAAGCACAGTCGTTTCACGACGCAATCGAACGAACCCACAGTTCGAGTCGAGAGGCTCCACAACTGGCAGTAGCGACGAAAGCGAGGGTGTTCAGAACGCGTCGAACCAGCGCACACAGATGCTGCGTCACACCCGAAATTGGGACGCAATCGCGTTCTGAAATCCCCCGATACACCCCACTTTTGTTGGGGTGTACCGGCGATTCGGGTGTTTGAGGGGATCGATTCGACCCACTCAGGTGCCCGTGTGAGCGGTGACTAGGTACTTGTTGGTGAAGCTACAAAGCCGAGAGAGGGCGCTCTAACCCACAAATCGAGGGATTGGGATTCGTTTTGAATGTGGGGCCCTCGTTTTCCCCGGCGAATTTCTACACCCATGGTCGGGAATTATCGGGTACACCCTTGCGGGAACTTGGCGTCCATGTACACCCGTGAATTCCGGGGGTGTAGCATCCCTCAACCCGAAATCAGTGTTTGAAAAGGGTGTAGAAAATCCGACTCCAAGATCATGAACACCGATGATAGATACTGTGTCTAACGAGAGCTATGAATCAGTTCCACTGGTGGCCAGCGTAGGGAGACGATCGACCTTCCATTCAACAACTCGAACAACAACATCGGTGCTGCTGCACCGTAGCCTCTGAGATTGATCTCCTCCCGCGTTGAGTCGCGAGGATACCGCTGGATTGAGATACTTAATAGATTGTCAGAAACCGTATCGCTTGTGGGCATCGTCGATTGGTAGTATTTCGAGGACGCGAACCTCTTTTTCGTCTTCCAAGACGGTGTAAATCGCTGTGTAGGTCCGTGAGACGTGCATACGGAACCGATCACGTCGCCCGTCGATGGGCAACTTCTCTTTATCCCCGCGTCCTCGCCCTGGATATGGGTTCTCGCTCAGGTATCCCAGCTTCTCCTTGCAAATTCGTGTCGTCTTCTCATCGACGACACTCAAGAACTCGCGTGGTTGATCAGCAAGAAGAACAGCGTAGTCGTCCTCAGACATCCTCGAGGGAGGTTAGATCATCACTGTCTGCGTCCTCCAGCTCTTGGAAGCGCTTTTCGAGGTCTTCACGACGACGACTTTGGGCAAGCTCCTTGAGGAGATCGTCGTATGTCTGCCCCGGCTTTTTCAGTTCGTGAAGTTCTTCCCGAGTCTCTTCGGTCACCGGGATTCGTTTGTCAGCGGACATGCGTTGTAAGGACGTATCGCCTTGACAGTATTAACCGTTTTGTCACTCACGACTCGACGAGTCGATACCGTTCGAGCGCACCGAGATACCGACGGCGGGTCGCCTTCGATCTCGGCACGGTGATGTGCCCTTGGCACCCAGACCAATGGCTAGAGTTATGCCATTGGTCCACGTACCAATAGCTGAGGATGGCCTCGCTGGCCGACGACGACCTTGATGGTGTGAGCAGAGGGGAGAAATACCCCGACGGAACTGTGGTTCGAGTGTTCTGCATGCGAACCTCAGATGATGCATACCCATCTGGGTGGGCCTACAAGCTCCACTACGGTGCGATACAACCAGACTCTGAACGCACTCTCAAGGATGGAACGATTCGCCGGTACGATAACTCACACGAAGACACAAAAGGCCACGAACTCCACGTCGCGCCGAACCCTGACCCAGAGATCATTGAGTTCCCCGGAATCGTCGAACTCTGGAAGCGGTTCTGGAGCGAGATACCGAAATCGGAGTTCGAACTTAAGTGAGGCCATCCGAGGGAGGTCCCAATGTCAGATACTGTGCCACCGCTGCACCCGATGGAACGCGAACTACTCGAAGCCGAATCGACACTCGTCGTTACAGTAAAATCGGATCGAGAGTTCAAAGAGGACGTTACCGAGAGTCTCACCGCTCTCGCAGATGGCGACTCTGTAGACTCCACACCGACGATTTCATTCACAAGCTATGATGACCTGATGGCTACGCTAACCCCGCGAACGCTTGACCTCATCAAAGCTATCCGTCGGGAAGAACCATCCAGCATCAACGAGACGGCCCGCGTAGTCAACCGTGACGTGAAGAACGTCCACGAAGAACTCAACCGTCTCGCTCGATTGGGTGTCATCTTCTTCGAGCAAGAGGGTCAGAGTAAGCGACCAGTCGTCTGGTTTGATGAGTTAGTCATTAACCTTCCATTCGACATGGAGAACAACGACACAGCCGCAGCAGCGTCGTGAGACTACGGCTCAACGAATCGATACCGAGTCCCCCGCGTCGCCCCCTTTTGTTTGATGAGTCGGTCCCGTTCGAGCGCACCGAGATACCGACGGCGGGTCGCCTTCGATTTTGGTACGGAGATATGTGCCTCGTACGCTGCGTGATGAGGTAGACGAGACCTCACCGTAGCGCTTGACGATGTCGTAGCGGAGTCGCTTGTGCGTCGATAATCGACTGCGATGGACACCGGAAGCCTTCAGGAAAACTATCACGAGGCAGTCAGTATTGCTGAAGAACAGTATCTGGTGTTTTTGCAGTAGCGAAGTGGGTTATCCACGGGCATGTCCCGAGGGAAGTACTCCCTGCCGAAATAGCCAACTACGAGCCGCGAGTGGATTCGCTCACGATGTCGGTCGAATCGTACGGTCCCACTCGCCCAGACCCGCTGACTCGATTCATGGCCGCCTGCCAAAGTGCTGGTATCGCCGCCATCGCATCTCCAACGGTCGGGAGCGCGTCGATCCTCGCCGTGAGTGCCGTCACCCACTGGACACCGAGTGAGCTACTGGGTGGGAATGCGCAAGCTCTGTTGTTGCTGTTCGTGTGTGCAATTGCGGTCGGCTTCATCGCGGGGTCGTACTGGCCGGTGGTTGATGGCCACCCACAGAAACGCGAACACGAGCTGTACTGGGTTCGAAAGCGGTTCACCATGTGTCTCTTTGGCGGCCTCGGGTGTTACGGTGTGTTCTCGCTCATGTTCGTCGTGACGGTCACGGATCTCCTGCAGAATATGGTCGGCCTTGGCGCGGCGATTCTCGTGTGTACCTATTTGTACGCGTACTCCACGGACCGACGTGGGGTGAGGTGAGCCGTCGCATCGATACTGAATAGAGCGTTCATTCCGGTGGATTTCACCTCGGGACCCGAATCCACATTACCGAGTAGCGACTATTCTGTACGACCTACTCATGGACGATGACCCCATATTTCGTGAAGTGCAACGGTTTCGCCAGCCATGGCTCTGGGCACTTCTTGGAGGGATTGCACTTCTCATGGTCGTTTCTGGACCCATCTCCTGGGTTGGACTAATTGTCATCGTACCGGTTGCTGGACTCGTCTATAGTCTTCGCCTCCAGACAGAGGTGAGAGTTGACGGTGTCTATTTCAAAATGTGGCCTCTTCACCGGTCATTCCGTCGAATCACGTGGATGGAGATTGAGCACTACGAGTCCAAGCAGTACAAACCACTACGTGAGTTTGGGGGCTGGGGGATCCGGTGGGCACCTGGGAAGATGGCATACAACGTGAGTGGCAGTCAGGGTATCTGGATCGAACGAACGGATGGGCGTTCAGTCCTCCTCGGGTCACAACACGCCGAAGAGTTCGTCAAGGCTATCGATGAGGCAACACAGTAGCTCGTTTGAGCCGATATCCTGACTATGACCGACGCGATGGCGGAAATTCGCTCAGATAGCGTGTGCTGATTCGGCCCCTGTTGCACGAATGTTCTGTCAAAACCGGATGTTAACAGAGTCCGCTGAATGAATGTCGATCCCGTACTGATCTCTCAGTCTACACCGACCGCGTCGAACCCGCGCCATCAACCCGGTAAATCTTCGCGACACACTGCTCCTCCAGCACCTCAGGAACATCCACATCGCCGCCGAACACGGCGTACTCGACGCCGGCTTCGATCTGCGGCGGCGAAATCACGATGCCGTTCCCTGACCGATATGCCGACCGCTTATCGGCGTTCAACAGCGCTTGCAGGACTTCGATTCGCTCGGCGTCTGTTTCGGTGACTGCCATGGACGAACCTGCTGTACCAATCTAGATAATAATCTTGGTGAGATGACCTGTCTTGACGGCGCGAGACGGCCCCCAACGATTCCCGACAGGTCCGGATTTTCAGCGTCTTATCGTGTCTTCTAGCGTTTCTTGAATCGTCGGCGACGCCGAACGAGGTCGCCGGCGAACCATGACTGAGGGAGCTGACCGAACTCCGACTGGAGTTCACGGAGAAATCGTCGAGTACCGACGCTCGGAGGTCGAAGAGTGGGAGTCGCTCTTCGCGTCCGACGAAGCAACCATCGAGGCGACGGAGGACCCGCTCGATGGGTGACGTAGCAGTCACCGCGAACGGCCACACCCATGCGATGGCCGTGGCCGACCTCGAGGGAGACATCGAAGTCGACGTGGACGCGGCCACCGACCCACGCGTCCGACTCCCGACCGACGTGTGCGTGTCCTACGTCGAGGACAGCCTCGAAACCGACGGTGGAGTGAGCGCACACACCCGGAGTCGCGTCGACGGCTACGGTCTCGCCGGCAAGACCCGAGACTACGCGATGGCGGGAGCGATACTGCTCGCGTCGGTCGCGGGGTGGCTCTGGGCATCGGCGGGGGGTGGCATGCAGTTCGCCGCGCTCGTCACCGCGAGTGCCGCCGCCGGACTCGGCGTCATCGCCTACCGGTCCGCCGCAGCGGGGGTGAGCCATGTCGGGGAGTAGTCGCCTGTTCTCGCTTCTGTCGGTCGCGATGGCCGTCCTCCTGTTGACCACGCCGGCCGCAGCCGCCGACGCATCCTCTGAGATCAATTTCTCGGCGGACGCGACGCCGAACCCGCAGTACGGCGTCCAACTCACGAAGGCGACGCACAACGCCTCGTGGGACTCGCCGCTTCGCTACGAGAACAACGACGGTGAGCTCGTCCTCGCGGCCGCCGAGGTGAACGACTCGATCGACAACCCGTACTCGTTCTACCCGACGCACGTCGACGCCGCGGACTTCGGCGCGTTCCCGGTCGACAAGGAGAACGTCTCCGCACTCGACGCGAACGAGTGGAGCGTCAACGAGTCCAACACGATGGGAACGACGACGCTCATGTCCGACTCGCCGGCGTCCGGCGTCGACGGCGTGCGGTTCTCGACGGCCTCGCAGACGAGCGGCGATGTGGCAGTCTTCGAGTTCTCGAACTTCTCTATCGACAGCGACATCCAGAAGAAGCATCTCGCGACCGCCGTCGACGTCGCCGAACTCGACGCCGGCGCGGTCGTCGAACTTCGCGCGGTCGATGACGACGGCGACTACTACGCAGCCGAAATCAACGCGTCTCGCACGTCCGGCTCGAACCTCATCGCGAACGCGACCGGCTCGGGCTACGTCTTCCAAGAACAGATGGGTCAGATGGACCTCGTCACCGCGGGAGACGGCTCCGTCGGGACGCTCGAATCGGTGCAGGTCGTCGTCCGCGACGGCGACGCGGACGTGACGATGTCGATGCTGAACCTCGAGAAGCTCTCGAAGTACAAGCTCGGCACGCGCCTTGAGAATACGGACGACGACGACGAACTCGAGACAGTCGACGTGTACGAGAAGAACGCCTCGGGAACGCTCGCGGTGAACGAGCTCTCCTCGCTCGGTTCGTGGGCGAATTCGGCGGACATCAAGGGGCTGACCTTCGACGCGAACTTCACGGCCGAGCGACTCGACGCCGAGGACGTCGACGTCGAGTTCAAAGAGACCGGCAACAAGTACCCCGGCTACTTCGGGACCGTCACGGTCCAGTACCGGATGGCGCTGCCGGACGTGTACGACCTCGACTACCAGTTCCCGGCACTCACCGACGAGCAGTCGGTGACGCGTGACCGCGTCCTCTCGGTCGAACTCGCCGAGGGCGTCTCGGAATCGACCGCGTTCGAAGACATCGAGTCGTGGACAGACAAGACGGCGCTGTACACGTCGTTGAACGCGTCGGTCACGCTCGACGACACCGTCCAGCCCGGACAGGACACGGTCATCAAGTACGAGTACAAGGTGACCGAGGACCAGTACGACGCGATGCAGCCGTCGGCGCTCGGCGGCGCAGGCTTCTCGTCGGGCGACGGCGGCTGGTTCTCGTTCCTCTCTGGCTTTACGAACTGGATCGCTGCCGGCCTCGCGACCATCGCCGCGACTGTCGGCATCGCATCGAAGCGCTCGGGGGCCTGAGCGGTGGTGAACGCGCCTGACGCCTCTGGGGGCAGTTCGTCGTCGAGCGGGTCGAGCGGGCCGCGTCTGGACGGCGCGCGGAGTTACATCGACTTCGCCGACCGATTCGACAACTTCGGTCAGGCGTTCATCGCGACCGTGAGTGGCATCGCCGTCTTCGCCGGGTCGGCGGTCATCGCACTCGGAGAGTCGGTCGTCAACCTCCCCGTCACGCTGTTGGACGCCTTCGGCATCGGTGGCGAGGCGTGGGTGTTCGCGCTGACTCGTGACCCGGCGGAGTTCGTCTCGGCGTCGTTCCAATCGGCGGCGGATTCGCTCCTGACCGGACCGTTCGCCGAACTCGGGCCGTTCCTCCCGTGGATTGCGGCCGTCGTCGCCATCGGCGTGGTCATGATCCTGACGTGGTATCTCGACCGCCGCGACTCGGACGTGCCGGGCCTGGGCATCGACCTGCCGGTCATCGGAAACGACGAAGACGGCGACTTCACCGACGAGGAGTGATGACGGTGGGTCAGCAACGCGACCGCGGCGCGGTCGGCTCCCGACGACACCTGGGGGTGACTCATGTCGGGAACTGATGCCGAGCAGTACGTCGCGGACGACGGCTCAATCCGAGTCAAACGACTCGTCGGAACGCTTCTCGCGGCGGCCGTGACGCTCTTCGGTTCGGTCCAAATCGAACTGTTGTCGGTACTGGTGAGCGCACAGGTCGCGCTCATCGACTTCGTCGGGCGGTTTCTGACGGCGTTCGTCTCGAACGCGCTCGGCGAGAGCGCGGGACTCGTAGCCGACAGCTGGCGAGCAGCGGCAATCGCGGCGGTCGAGTTCGGCCCGTTTGCGCCGGTGCTGTTGGCCCTCGAAGCGGTCGCCGTGCTCGTCATCGTCGCGACCGTCTGGGACCTTCGGAGGGTCGTCTCGTGAACGCGCCGGACACCGGCGGCGAGACCTACAACAACTCCGGCGCGCCTTCCGGTCCCGACCAGACGACGGGTACTGACACCGAGAGCGACGACGGCGGCCTCAGCGTCTTGGGCACGCTCACGTCGTTCTCCGACAACCCGGACCAACTCGAGTCGTTCCTGAAGGCTCCGGCGACGTTCATCGTGACGACCATCGGGACGTGGGTCGTGACGAACGTCTTTCTCCGGCCCGCTGAGTTCGCGTTCGAGACCGTCGACTGGGCGGTCGCGACGATGACCACCGTGATGGAGTCGGCTTTCGGAACGGCCGGTGAGAGCGCGTGGAAGGGGCTCACGCCAGTTCTAGAGGTTCCGACGATGTTCCGCAACCTCCTCGCCGGCCCGCTGATGGACGCCGGCCTCGCCGCCCCGATTGCCGGTGGGTTCGCGTCGGCGCTGTTGGCGGCGGTCACGACGCTCGTCGTCTATCTGGTCGTCCGGATCATCGTCGACGCGGTCCCCGGTCTCGGAGGGTTGCTCCCGTGAGTGACGACCAACAGAACCCGCTCGAACGAGGCGCAGCGGTTCTCGGGAGTGTCCTCGCCGGTGCGGTGCTCTACCTCAAGTCGTTCGTGACGCTCGACCCGACGTTCCTGCTCTCGGGCGACTGGTACGGTATCGCGTCGCTGTTCACGCGATTCATCGGTCCTGAACTGCTCCCAGCGCTGCCGTGGAACGCGCTGTTCTTCGCGGCGGCGCTCGGGATGCTCGCGGTTTCGCTGTTCAAACTTAGGAGTTCACGAAATGCAACGAAGTAACACGCAGACGACGAACCGAACGGAAACTGAACCGACGTCGACGGAGGCGGGTCGATGAACGTCCTCGAACTGCTGACGTCGAACTGGCTGGCCGTCCTCGGCGGCCTCGCAGCGCTGGTACTCGTCGGCTTCGCGTGGGCGGAGTTCGAAGACGAGAAGACCGCCACAGAAGTCGGTGCCGGCGTTGGAGCGCGTTCCAAGCGTGCCATCGGCGGCGGGGTCGGATTCCTCTCGGCGCTCACCGTGGGCGTCCTCGGCGGGCTCTACGAGGCTGGGATGTCGCTGGGTGACCTCGGTGCCGCGCTGGGTGACCTCTTCGTCAACGCGCCGGAACTCATCTCGGGCATCATCGTCGGCGTGGTTGGTACCGCCGGTCTCTCTGGGGTCGTCCCGCTATCGACGATTCAGTTCGTCGGTATCGCCATCGTCGCGCTCGGTATCGGCGGCATCGTGGGCCTCCGACGGGGGACGTTCTGAGGTGCGTCTCGCATGAGGCGACCCGTGAGGCTCGCGCTGCTGGCGCTGGTGCTGGTCGCGCTGTTGGTTCCGGTCGGTGCGGTCGCACAGTCCAACGAAACGGTGACTGAGACGGACTCGGGGCTCACCCTCGAACAGTTGAACGAGCGCGGGCAGAAGCCGGCGAACGCGCCCGACTCGGTTCGAGCGAGCGGAAGCTTCGGGCAGTACGGCGTGAAGTCGCTCCCAACGGGACTGCTAGTCATCGAAGGTGAGGACTCGCCGATGTGGTCGTTCATGAGTCCCGGCGAGACGGTCCGACGCAACTACGTCCGACTCGAGTCCCGCCGCGCCTTCGGCGTCGAACCCGAGAACGTGACCGTTCGCATCGCCTACTGGAAGGCGGGCACCGTCTCGAAGGAACTGTCGGACGGGACCGTCGTCGAGGAGGAAGTCGCGAAGAACGTCACCACACACTCCCAGAAGGTCACCGTCTCGGCGGGCTACTCGAAGCCGATTCGAATCGACCTGCTACCGCACTACGACGACCGGGTTCGGACGACGATGTGCGTCGAAGAGCCCGGAGAACCGAACTGTCTCGCCAACCCCGGCGCGAAGCGCTGGATGTTCTACCACGCCTCGACGAAGGCGGCGAAGCCCATCGAGACGAACTCGGAAGGGTCGCGGCTGGCGTGGTCGATCGGCCTCATCGCGTTCCCCTTTGCCGGCTTCACGTCGGTGACGCTGTTCGTCGGTCGCCGCGCGGTCGAGAAGGCCCGTGGGAATCCCGGTATCTCGCTTCTAGCGTGGATACTGGCGCTCATCGGCATCGGCACCGCGATGGTCGTGTTCTGGCGGCAGGTCTCGTCGTCACTCATCCGCGCGCCGTGGATGCTCGGCGTCATCGGGGGCATTTTCCTCGGCATCCTCGCGACCGAGTGGTTCGGTGACGACAGCTATCTCGCGCTCTTCGTCCGCCTCCGGGCGAAAGACGGGATGGACTCGATGGTCCGTCAGGCCGCGCCGCAGGACGGAAACAACCGCCCCGACCCGCTCGCGGACGACATCGCGACCGACGGCGGGTCGCAGGCCCGACAGCCGGTCGACATGGACGCCGTTCCCGGCCGACTCATCGCCGACGTCTACCCACAGCGGATGGTCCGCGGCCCGGACGGCATTCGGTCGGCGGTGAAACGCGGACTAGCGCGGTTCTACGCCCGCGCTCGGGGCGCTCGAGCGGACATGGCAACGAACGGCCGGCCGCAAACGTCTATCGAGGTGAACGGCGGCCCCTACGAGGAGCTGTTCTTCCTCGACCCTGAGTCCCAGAGGCCGGTCGAGTACGAACCCGAACGCCACGAGATTCGCTTCCCCGAACTCATCGCTCGCGACGAGGAGGGCCGACTCGACGTGAACGCGAAGGCGATTCTCGGCGGTGTGGCCGCGCTTGGCGCGTCGTGGCTCCTCGGAAGCGTTCTCCTCGATTCGCCGTCGCTCGGTCTTCTCATCGGTGGGGGCGTCCTCTTCGCGACGAAGGTGATGCGCCCGGTCTCCGGTCGTTTCGGCGTCGACCTCGCGCCAGTCCACTACGGCAATGCGCTCGCGGCGATGCTGCAGCACGCCGACCAGATTGGGAACGTGAAGTCGTGGGAGACGCTGTTCGACCGCTACCACTCCGAGCGCGCCGAGAACAAGGCGGAAAACAAAGCACTCTCTGACCGCGCAGAGGCGTCGCAGATGGACACCGTTGCTCGTCGCTACCTCGGCGACGACCATGGTGCGCAGGCGGGCATGGACGGAGGACGGCCCGATGAGTAGCACCTACCGCCGGGCCGACTCGGCTGACACCGAAGACGTGCCGCGCCGTGCGCTGGCGAAGCTCTCGGCAGACCAGCGCGACGCCTTCCAGCGACTGCTCGATGGGTTCGAGTCGCGGTCGGGCGTGCTCCGGTGGATGTCAGAAGTCACCGTCCACACGCTTGGCGCGCTTGAGGACGACTGGTTCGCGGCCGTCGTCTCCTCGCCGGGGTCGATGTCGGCGCTCCTCGGTGAGCCGTGGGGGCCGCTTCGAGACGCCGACGAACCGTTCTCGGCCGCAACCGCTGACGAGATACGGCGGTCGATGGCCGTGATGGACCTCTTACCGGCCATTCGCCGTTCCCACCATGAGTTCCGGTGGTCGGCGAAGGACTACCTCGGAACCGACGAGGACGGCGATATCCCGGACGCACGAGCACAGCTCCACCCGGCGATGCGGCCCGAACTCGGCACGCTCCAGTCGCGGATGTCGGGGCTCCTCGACGAACTGCTCCAGGGCTTCCGCGACGAGGACGCGTTCGTCGAGTGGGGACAGGAAGTCGTCCAGGCGAGTTACGCCGAAGTCGACGCCGCGGTCATCGAGGCCGCGTACTTCGAGCTCCCGGTGCGTCGGCTCTTGCTCTCGGACGACCCTCGCGGTCTGTTCTTCCGCGAGTCGTGGGCAGCGGAGTTCTTCCTCGCCGGGTTCAACGCGAGCGTCCGACAGGTGTCGGGCCGCGCCGCGGAGGTCCCGAGTCAGCCGAATACGGAGCGATTCGTTCCGAGTGGATAACATGGTCACGAACAACGCCACCCCGCCTGCGGGGCACGATTGGGGTGAGCGGACCCGACAAGCGGTCGCTCACTCCGCACCGAAGCATTGGAAGACGGACGCCTACGAGATGCGGCAGAAGTTCGGCATCCCGGCGTTCAAGCCGGACGACTACGTCCCCGAGCCGGGACAGGTGAAGTCGGGCGTGTATCCCGACCTCGTCGTCCACGAGCGGGACCCGACCGTCACGACGACGCCGCGCGGAACTGACGCCTTCATCAAGGGCGACCGCGGGTCGGGGAAGTCGACAAAGGCCGCGTCGCTCGCGATTCGGCTGTTGGAGGACTTCCCGTTCGTCGACGAGATGAACGCGAACAAGGTCATCTGGCGCGGGTCGCCCGCGCGGTCCGAGTGGCTTCGGCTCAAGGACTGGGCGACGGTCTGGCTCCCAGAGCACGCCAGCATCGAAGCGACGTGGGAAGACGAGGACGCGGGTCGCTACGACGCCGACATCGAAGCCGTCGCTCGCAACGCTCGGTACTACCACGACGTACTCGACCTCGTCGACCAACTCGCCGAACAGAAGCCGGGGACGTTCAACGTCGTCTACCCGGACCCGAGTTTCAGCGGCTGTCGCGAACTCACAGAGGAGACCCAGCGCGTCGGTGAGCCGCTTCCGTTCGTCCCGACGTGGGAGGCCGACCCGTCCGAAGGCCGCCACGCGACGCCGCTGACCGACTGGTGGTTCGCGTTCATCCTCGCCCGCACGGAACACGGCACGCACGTCGGCTGGACCGCGCTCATCTTCGACGAGGTCGGCGACTTCGTCCCGCAGTCGGCGCGGAACTCGCCGGGCAGACGCCTCTGGGACAAGATCGAACTCCTGCGGTCGCTGTGGGCCGAGTCGCGGCGGGCGCGCTTCTCGCAGTTCTACTTCGGCCACTACGAGGAGAACGTCCACGAGAAGATTCGCCGCGAGTTCAAGTGGCGGATCCAGATGCCGGATGGCTCGCCGAATCCGGTCAAGAACGTCCGCGGAACGTGGCCGCTCGGCTTCGACAACATCCCCATGACGAGCGACCTCACGTCGGGACTCCCCATCGGAACCGGCCTGTGCTACAACACGGCGAAGTTCAGCTACTTCGGCTGGAAAGACGTCGCCGAAGCGCCGGAAGACGAGACTCGGTGGCTTCGCGTCCGACTCGGCGCACCAACACAGCTCCCGTCGACGGCGATGGCGACCGAGGCTGACGCGCCAGCTGAACCGGAGTTCGACGACTCGGTGTTCGCGTCGTGGCAGAACCAGGTTGACCACCGCCTCTACGTCCGCGATCCGGGGTCGGGATGGATTTCGGTCGCGACCGGCGCGGTCGGCGATGAGCTCGTCTCTCCGGTTGAGGGTATGACCTTCGACGAACCAGTCGTCGAAGACGGGGAGGTCGTGGTCAGGATGCGCCGGAACGACGAGCAGTCAGTCGTCGTCGCTCGGCTGCCGTCGACGTCGCAGTCGTTTAAGTCAGCCACCGGTTCCGGAGGTGAGACCGCGTGATGCGGATTCGCCGGAAACTGTCGGCTTTTCTGACACGCCTCCCGCGCGCGTATTATGATCATGATTGGGATAAACCCCCCCGGGGCCGATTTTGGGGGCCCCCACCGAATGGTCTCGGTCCTGTTGGTCGCGATGATTCTGGTCTCAGTGCTGACGCCGTTTATTGGCGTCGCGGCGGCCGTACCGAGTGGACTCGTCGGTGTTCCCGACGCGAACGTCTCCGAGGATTTCCCGGTCGGTACGGAGCCGTCGCTTCGGGCGACCGACCTCGAAGGCTCGGTGATGGCATCGGACCACGCCGAGTCGCTCGAAGTCATCGCGACGACGCCCGGTCGTGCGTCGGGGTACGTGAACGGGACGACCGTCGGCGGCGGCGACGTCGTGTTAGTTCTCCGCGACGAAACGCACTCGACGGGGCGGACGGTCGGCATCGACGCGGGTGCGCTTCGCGAAGCGCTCGGCTACACGCCCGAGCGAATCTACGGAGCACACGACGACGGTACCGAGTGGTCCGCACCTGTCCGGTACGAGGGCGGCCTGCTGTTGTTCGACGTCGCGCACTTCTCGTCGAACGTGGTGACGTTCTCGGGGACGGTTCAGATAGCGGCCACACCTGCAACTGACGGGTCGACGTTCTCGTACGACCTCTCGGAGTCAGATGCCGTGTCGGACTACAACATCACGGTCGCCGGACACGACTCGGCGGAAAACGACACGGAGTCGGGGGCGGTCGCCCTCGGCGGCTCGTCAGCCCTCTCGATTTCGAGTGATCGAGACCCACTCGGACACGACTCACCGACGCCGGTTCTGAACGTGACCGGCACGAGCGAAATCGCGTCGAACGGGACCGACACGTCAGGTTCCTCCGGCTCGATTACGTACTATCAAACCGACCACCCGGTCTCGTCGATGCGGGAGGTTCGCGTCGATGTCACCGACCGATGGGACGACACCTACGGGAACGTCGGCTACACGTTGGATCTCTACGTCGATGGAACACTCATTGACTCTCGCTCGGGCAACACGGAGACATGGGGCGGGCCGTACGCCTCGGCAGCGGAGACGTTCAGCGTCTCCCGAGCGTCGTGGGACACGATGCGAGTCGAATGGACGTTCGACAAGTCCTCCGGGGGAATCAAGGATATCTCTATCGAGTCGATGGCTCCGCAAAACGCGACCGTCACGACCGACGATGGTGTGACCGCAGAACTCGGTGATCTCTCTGTCGGCGAAACAAAGACAGTTTCATTCCCTGTTTCTGCCTCCTCGGACGAGTTCTCGCTGTCTGGCGACGGTGACGGTGGAGTAGACTGGACACTAGCGTACCGCGAGGTACTGGAAACGAGCAACGTCACCGTCTCGGTCAACGGAAACGACACATCGTATCCGGGGACGCTCGCGGACGGCGAGACTGCCACACTTCCGACAAACGTGTCGTGGGTCGCCGACGGAACGAACACCGTCACGGTCTCGGTTGGAGACAACTCGATTTCAGCGGATGCACCGGCTCCGTCGGTGGGGCTGCAGTACTCGCACACGTCGACGGATGAGAGGACCGTGTCGTACGAGTCGTCGAAACTCACCGAATCGTACAACGTCACTCGAACGTATTCGACCGACCGGACCGACGCGAGGTTGGTCATCCCCTTCTCGGGGAACGTCGCATACATCGGGAACGTGGAGACACGACTGAACGGTGGGCCGTGGTCTTCCGTCTCTCCGGGTGACTACTCGCTCGACGGAACGACGCTCACCGTCGGGTTAGGCTCCATTTCGGGTGGTGACACCGTCACGGTCCGAACGACCGGTGACAGAATTTCGGTCGTGAACGGGTCGTTGACCGTAACCGAGACGACGCCGATGGGGGAGCGACTCGATTCGGAAATCAGACTCGACTCGTGGGCGAACGACTCCTACATCTCGCTTGGTGGGTCGCCGGATGAAGACCGACTCCACTACACGTACAACGAATCGTTTGGCGACTCCGAGTACGACGAGGTAACCGCGACCGGCTACCACCGGCTTCATCTCCCGAGCGCGTCGGACGCGTCGACGTTCCGTCTCTCGACGGTTCCCGTCCGGGTGGACGTGGCGACCGGCGAAGCTCGCTTCCGGGTCACGAGTCCGTCGACGACGGAGCCCAAACTCTCGATTCGACCGGGAGTACACACCGGCGACGGGGTGGCTTACGAATTCCTGTCGCCGTCGGCTGGCGATACGTATCTCCTCTACTCCACAACCACCGGCACGCAGCGTGATTCCGCAGTTGCGGGTGAGACAGTCGTCTTGGCTGACGACGACTCGGGTGAGATTCTTCACATCCGGAAGTCGTCGGAGTCGTCCACTGCGTCGGGCGGAAGTGGGTTCTTCGCCGGTGGTGGCGGAGCCGTCACGAACACCGCCGCGGACTACATTCCCGCGATGCCGGTGTTGAACCCCGGACTGGTGGCCGCACTCGTGTTGGTCATCATCGCTGGAGCCATCGCGTACACCGAGCGCCGGATGTCCTCGACGCGGTCGACGCCGGTGTACGAACGGCCGCTCGTCCTCTTGGCGCTCGTCGTCGCTGGCTTCGTCGGTGTGTTGCTCATTTCGCCGGAGTCCATCACGGCCCCGGTTCAATCGGCGCTCGACACCGCGCTTCCACTCGCGTCGGTCCTCGGCGTGTTGCTCGTCGTCGGTGGCCTCGGGTACTGGTGGTACACGCGGCGGCAAGCACGGATTGTCGAGGCGAAGACCCCGGAGAACGTCTTTCGAATCGGTGGTGACGACAAGTGACCGACCCCATCCGAGCGACGCTGGAAACGGCGTTCGCGGCCTTCGGTATCGAGGGCGTCTCGGTGATGGGACTGCTCGCCCTGCTGGTCGCTGTGAGCTACGTTCACAAGGCCTCAAAAGCGGGATCGCTCGTCGCCGGTGTCGCGTCGACGGCCGCACACGATGCGAAAGTGGTCGCCCTCACGCTCGCCGGCCTGCTGGTCGTCGGGGTCGTCTCGCTCAACGTCGGCCGCGGCCGTGAGATCGTCTCGATGGCGATCGAGCGGGCGCTGTCGTTCGACTGGACATCGCTCCTCGGGGTGGTCGGATGAACTACGAGGCGCGACTCGAGGAGGTCCTCAACGCGGTCGCGATTGACGACATCTACGAGTTGGCCAATGACTATCCGGAGGAAACGCGCCTCGAACTCGATTGGCGAGCTATCGCGCGGTGTGAGGCCGAGCGCGACGATTCGAACCTCTCGCTGGCGTCCGCCTCGGGCATCGCGAGCGATCTCGTCGCCCGTCCGGAGACGACGCTGGAACGGCTCGAAGACACCGTCCGCGAGTTCGACGTGCCCGGACGTGAGAAACCGATGGCGCGAGCCTCGGTCTCGGTCGTGAACCTTCCGGACGACGCGACGTTCGACGTCGGAGGGTTCTCCCCCGAAGACTGGATTGGGCGACTGCTGGCGCTTGAGGGGCAGATTACGAAGCGGACCGCGGTCAACCCGATGGTCGAGAAGGCGGCGTTCGAATGCCTCCGGTGCGGGACGATGACCTATATCCCGCAACACGGCTTCGGGGCGCTCCAAGAGCCGCACCGCTGTCAGGGATGCGAGATACAGGGGCCGTTCCGACTGAACGAGACGCAGTCTGAGTGGACGAACTACCAGAAGATTCGCCTACAGGAGCCACCCGAGAACGCCCGCGGCGAGACCGAGCACATCGACATCCATCTCACCGGAGATTTGGCGGGTGACCCGCGAGTCGAAGGTGGGACGCGGACGACCTTCTTCGGCCGCCTGAATCCGGTGTACACCGGTGACGTGGTGTTCGAGAAGGACCTCGTCGGGACGGGATACACGGTCGAACAGGGTGGCTTCGAGGCTGCCGATCTCTCCGAGTACGAAGCGGTAATCGATGAAGTCGCAACAGCGCCGAACACGTTCGAACTCCTCATCGATTCGTTCGCGCCGTCACACCAAGGCCACCGACACGTCAAGGAGGCACTGGTGCTCCAGCAGTTCGGTGGCTGGGCGCGAACAGGAAGAGACGGCGCCCACCACCGCGGCGACTCGCACATGTTTCTCCTCGGTGACCCGGGGACCGGGAAGACGTTGCTCCTCGAGGCGGCCTACGAGGTCGCACCGCGCGGCGCACTCACCGATGGGACTGGCTCGTCGAGCGCCGGCCTCACGGCCTCGATCGTGAAAGACTCGTTCTCGTCCGAGCAGTTCAGCATCGAAGCGGGGACGCTGGTTCGTGCGAACAAAGGAATCGCCGTCGTCGACGAACTCGACAAGGGCGAGACGAGTGACCTCGACGCGCTTCACACCGCGCTCGAATCTCAGCAGGTACACGTCTCGAAGGCGGGGAAGAATGCGATGCTCCCGGCCGAAACGTCGCTCCTCGCGGCGGGGAACCCGACGGGCGGGCACTTCGACCCGTCGAAGGATATCGCCGACCAAGTCGAGCTGAAGTCGCCACTCCTCTCTCGGTTCGACCTCATCTTCACGATTCGCTCGGAGGAAGACGAAGCGAAGATTCGAGATATTTCCGAGAAGATGGTGAGCTCTCGGAATCGTGCTGGTCGGCGCGCACTCGGAGAAGACATCGACGAAGACGACTCGGGTCCATCGGTTCGACTCAATCGCGACGAGTTCACCGCCTACATCACGGCCGCGAAGCAGGTCCAGCCAGTCGTTCGTGACCCGGCAGTCGCCCGTGAGATACGCGAGTGGTTCGTCGAGACGAAAACGTCGCTGCCGGAACGATACGTGACTGCGATGGGCGAACAGGAGTACGACGGGCCACCGCTGCCGATTACGGCGCGGAAGCTCGACGCGCTGCAGCGGCTTTCGGAGGCATCGGCGCGGATACGACTGTCTGAAACGGTCGAGATGGTCGACGTCGAGCGCGCGAAGCCGCTCATCGAACGGTCGCTAGCCGATATCGGGATTGCGCCGGCGGATAACTCGTCGTTCGAGACGGCGACGACCGAAGCTGCAGAAGTTGGGATCTGAGTGTCTCTTTGCGGCGAGTGGTTGTGTCAGTAATCAGCCGTGTATTCCGGAATGACATCGTCGAAGAGCCGGCTACAGCACTCCCAGAGGAGCTTTGGCGGCGATGACGCTTCGAAGGTCGCTTTCTCATGGTGTGGAGACTCCATTGAGGCCGTTCGGTATTGGAAGTGCGTTGGTCCGAGATCGTCATGATCGTCGTCTTGATGCCACCCACAATGGAACTCGAGATTCGGGTCAGCGTAATCGACTCTGAACTCGTCGTGCGGCGGTGTGAGTTTCCAATGGACCTCAATCGTCGGTGCCTCGGGTCCAGTTGGCGGGACGAGGCGAACTGGATCGACTTCAGCAGCAAGATACCGCTTCTGGATTGCGTCAGGTTCGTACCAGACAGACACAACCTCGGATTGTCGTTCCAGTACGTCTTTGAGTACCCGGTAGACCTCGGGATTTTCTGATCCGGGGCCTCTCATGCCGAGGCGGAACGTCCCTGTCCCGGGAATCGATCATAGAGACGAAGTGCGTCCTCGACGAGTCGAGACCGCGTCTCGAGGTGCTCCCAGTCGCGAGCGGCCTGGCGGCGTTCGCGCTGGTCTTCTTCGTCTGTTGCCTGGCGTAGGCTCGCTCGCAATTCGTTGGGCGTCTCGACGTCGTACTCTGTCTTCCACGAGCGAATTTGGTCGTTCATCTCTTCGAGGCTCGCGGCGAGCTGGTCGGGCGAGTGCGCCTCGTAGAGTTCGCGCATCTCGCTGAGGTACTGGTTGATCGGGTCAGGTTCGTAGGTGGTCTGTTGGCCGCGTGTATCAGCGATTAGTTTGCCATCGTCTGCGAGCCGCGAGAGATACTTGCTCGCCGTTTCGTGGGCAACCTCGGCCTCAGACGCGATCCAGTTCGCAGTCTGCGGTTCACTCACAGTAAGTGCGACCGCTTCAACACGCTCGGCGGCCGACAGGCCGTCTGTCCATCGTCGGTTCGACTCGTCGCTCATAGCCGAAACTACAGCCCGAATGTAGAAATATATTGGGTCGATTCAGATTATTCTAATGGATGCGCGTTAGTCGCTATACGTATTCTAACCGGGTCAGGAGATCAGTAGTTTAGATTAGTGCCTAAAGAGCTCTCACAGATCACGAGCTAACGTGAGTTGCGAGATCCCCAGCGACATATCGACGCCTAATTTTTGCGTTAGCAAGCCGCGCCGAGTAGGCGCGGCGACCTCCATTACAAGTGTTTCATCTGAAGCCACCGAAGGTGGCTGAAGTAATCTTGGTGTGTGGCTCTTTAGCCACACAGCTAACGCAGAATCAGGGGGGACCCCCCTGATTCGAAGTGTCTGCGGTCGTGGTCGCTGCGGGCTCGAGACAGCGCCAGAATCTTTCGAACGACAACCTCCTGAAAATACTGCAAAATATTCCGCATTCTCACCGAAAAAACAGCGTCGCCACTCGGAAGACGGCGCGTCAGCCGACGAGCTGACGCAGCTTACCCAGACTGTAGGTGACTCTTCCGGTGGAATCGTACGCGTCGGCGACGACCGCAAAGCGACCAGAGAACTGCTTCATCTCGTTGCCGGTCACCTCTGCCCACTTCGCAGCGCCGGTTCGGAGGATCCGCTTGACCTCCTTACGCGTCGCCTGCGGTGCAAGCTCGAGTAGTTCACGACCATCCTCGCGGTCGTCCTGCCGGTCGCGAACGTAGTTACGAAGCCAGCGCTCCCACGGACCGTTCCCATCGCCGTACGTATCGGCGCGGATGATATCGTCTGTCGCTTCTTCGAGCGTCGCTGAGACCGAGCGCCGAGCGGACTCGATGTGTTCGACGATTCCCTCAGCGATGTGTTTCGAAGCGAGTTCGACGTGACCGTACTCGTGGATGACCAGATCACCGAGGCGCTTCAGCGCGCGATAGACTGTGTCGATGTGGACGCCGATTCGCTCAGCGAGGTCGGCCGGCGAGATCTGGCCGCCGTCGGTCACCAGCTCGTCGGCAATCGACACATCCGTCTCGTAGAGGTTGTTCGCGGCGGCGAACAGCCGAACCTCGTCGTCCTGTTGTTGAGCAATACGCGGCAGCGGGTTGTCGATGACTTTGACCATCCGCGCCTCGCCGTCGACGCTGAAGTAGTCGTCCGCGACGTACATCTGGTGGTCCGGCGTCACCGGCAAGTCCGACCAGTTTAGGACGTTCAGCAGCCCCTCTTCGAGTTCGTTGTGGAGTCGATCGACATCGTCGAACCGGAGGGTGTCGTCGTACAGTGAGTTCTGGTAGGAGACACCGATCTTCGGATTCTCGAGTTCAGTCCCAGCAACTGCCTCAGGGTTCCGCATGTGGTAGTGCTTGAACTCCTTCGGAAGTCGGTGACCACCGACGACTTCGGACGCACGCATCGCGCAGATCGTCGCCGTGTGGTAGTAGCCGGCGCACTCGCGGTCGTCGCGGACCGTCTTCGAGTAGCCGCTTCGCTCGCGACCGAGAATCATCGAAATCCGGTGAAGCGTCCCGTCCAGCGCGAACACCTTGCCAGTCTCGCCCTTCTTGCCGCGCACGTACAGCTCGGCGTCGGTGATGTTCGACGATTCGTGTACTTCGTCGGGATCGAGCGCACGGTAGTCGATACCCGTGAACGAGTTCCAGCCGAACTCGTCTTGGCGCTCGCGAAGCTTGCGGAGCGCCTCGAACAGGACGCTCGGGTACTGGTTGAACTCGAAGTAGCTCCCGCGCGTCTCGACGTCGACGCCGAGGATGTTGTGCGGGTTCGGGATATTCGTCCCGCTCTTCGAGGAGATGCCCGGCCACCGCGGCCGGACGCGGAAGTACGCACGCTTGCGGTTCTCGTCTTTCGCGTCCTTGAACGACTGGTAGGCCGCGGGATAGACGCGGATGAGGAACTCAGGAACATCCTCGAGTCGCCAGTCCCATCGACCGAGGTCGGTTCCTTCGTCGGGCGTCGCGAGGCCGGGGTTGTCGGCGTAGCCGAACTCGACGTTCCACTCCTCATCGTCGAACTCGAAGCCGGCGCGGAGATTACCGTACTCCTCGAAGTCGTGCATCTTGTACAGCGAGACGAGTCCGAAGTACGTCGACAGCGCGTCATCCCACTTCAGGTACGCCGAGAACTCGTGCGGCTGCGGGAGGAGGAACTTCCGTAGGCCCGAGACCGCGGTCTTCGAGTCCTGACCGCGCATCGTCCGCGCGCGGACACCGCGCTTCTGTCGGCGCTCGTGTGCCTCTGCTTCCGAGCACGCGTAGAAATGGTCCTCGCGAACGTCCTTCCGGATATGCGTGCCGCCACAGAAGCGACACTCGCCGGTCGGCTCCAGGTCGCAGGTCCACTCATGTTCGAGCGCGGCCTCTTCGGTCTCGAAAGTCCGCTGGCAGTATCGACAGGCCGCGACGAACTCCGGCATCTCGAATTCGACATCGACCGACTCGTTGTCGACGGTCGAACCGGGCTCATACCCATTGTCGACAGCGGACTCGACAGTGTCCTCGTCGTTCGACGTGACGAGGTCTGCGTCGTCGAGGACGGAGAACTCCGCGATGACCTTGCCGCCGTCCTCGGTCATCAGCGGTCCACCTCGACGAGGTCGTATCCACAGCGCTCACAGCGAAATCGGACCTCGCTCTCGTGACCGCACGCGGGACAGTCGACGGTCACGCGCAACCACCCCCGAACCGGAGACCTTCGTCTCCGGGGTTGAGTTGTGGGATGGTGAAGGAATCAGTAGAAGCCGGTGGAGGGATTTGAACCCTCGGCCTATTCCTTACGAAGGAATCGCTCTGCCAGCTGAGCTACACCGGCGCGGTGGGCTTTCGAACGCATTCTCCCGTACCCCGGTTACGTAATTAAGACTTGCGAATCAACCCGGTGTCTGCCGTTCGGCACCAGCCCCCTCACGCCCGCTTCGTCAGGCGAACGTCGAGACAGACGTTGTACTCGTGGGGGGCGTACGACCGGACGACGTGCTCGTTCACGACTTCGACCTCGTAGGTCGGTTCGGCGGCGGCGCGGACGGCGGCGAGTCCCGGTCCGAACGGGTCGTCCTCGTGTTGGATGTCGTAGAGGTGAATCACGCACTCGTCGCTCGCGAGGCGGACCGCCGTATCGAGGAAGTCGCCCGCGCTGTGCGGGAGATTCATGATGAGTCGGTCGGCCCAGCCCTCGTAGTCGGCGGCGACCTCGCGCACGTCGCCGTGAATCGCGGTGAGTCGGTCGGTCACGTCGTTCCGCTCGGCGTTCTCGCGGAGGAATTCGACGGCCGCCTCGTTGAGGTCGCAGGCGACGACCTCCGCGCCGGCGGCGGCGGCCGGGACGGCGAAGGGGCCGACACCGGCGAACATGTCGAACACGTGCTCGCCCTCGCGAATCGCCTCGACGACGCGGTGGCGCTCGGTCGCCAGTCGCGGCGAGAAGTAGACGGTATCGATGTCGAGACGGAACTCGTGACCGTACTCGCGGTGCACCGTCTCGGTCGAGTCGCCGACGAGCACGTCCCAGTCGCGGACGCGGAGTTCGCCTTTGACCTTCGAGGCGCGGTTGACGACCGTCTCGGCCTTGAGGTCCGAGGCGACGATGGCGTCGGCGATGTCGCGGGCGCGGTCGGGGTCGTCCTCGTCGAGGATGACGATGTCGCCGAGTCGCTCGTAGGAGGGTTCGAAGCCGAGCAGGTCGGCGGGCGTGGTCTGCGTCTCTCGGGTGGGGGGCTCGAAGTCGACGACCGTCAGATCGTCGGGGACGGCGTCGGCGTCGACGACGGGAATGTAGAGGGTCCCCTCGCGACGGTAATCTCGTGGTCGTGGTCGAGCAGGCCGGCGTCGGCGAGGCGCCGGCGCGCCGCCTCACCGGACTCGCGGGGCACGCGGACGCAGGGGACGTTCATACCTCCACCACTACACGGCTCCGAGTAAGGGTGACGCTTCGCCGCGAACGTATATACGACCCTGATGCATCAGGGACCAAGTATAGATGACTGGCGAGGAAACGATGATTCGCCCACACTCTCGACGATAGCCGTCGTTCGAGTGGGGTGCCTCTGACACAGTTGGGCCTTGCCCGGGGCCCACTTTCGGACCCCAGTCCCGGGACGAGTAACTCGGGCGTATGCCGCCGGAATCGCGTCCGTCGGTGGCGACGTTTCTCGCGGAACTTATCGTTCGAAAATTGACCGTTTCGACCGGATGGCGACCGTTTCGACCGAGTGGCGTTCTTTTCGCAGCCACGAGTCGGCGACTCGTCTCCGCTTACACCTCAACGTGGTCGCGGTCGATACCGAGGAACGACTCGGTGGTCTCGACCCAGTCGGCGAGCGTTCGAGTCCCATCGTCTCGCTCGTGCGGATAGACGGCCTCGATTTCGTCGTCGCGGAAGACGATGCCCAGCGTCGGCGGAAGGACGACCGCGTCGTGTTCGGGACCCATCCGCCCCGATCCGACCGTCGCGTGCTCGTCGAGCGTCGGGAGCGCGACCCCTTCCGTTCGCGCCCACAGCCGGCACTCGGCGAGTCGCTCGCGGACGATTGCGTCTCGTTTCGTCGGTGCGGTGTCGGACTCCACGTCAACCTCGCGACCCCACGTCCGGACGCACACGTCGTCGACGAGCCCCTCGTCAGCGAGTCGTTCGAGTCGAACGATAAGCGTCTGGTGTTCCTCCCCGAGGCCGTCCCGAATCGGGCGAATCCACAGTTCTACCCGCCGTTCACCGTCGGTCTGCATGCTCCTCACCACCGGTAACAGATACGCTCGGGGGAAGAATAAGCCGGAGTCATCCTTCCCGCCGACCGGGAATCGGAAACGCGCGGGCGACGCGTGGTGCGGTTGAGTCCGAGAGCGTGAGAGTCCGGACGGCGCGACCGGGTTCGGTTTTATTCGCTCAGCGCGCGTCTGTGACGACATGTTCGACCACATTCTCGTCCCCACCGACGGTAGCGACCACGCGGTCCGCGCCGCCGACTACGCGGTCGACCTCGCGGCGACCTACGGGGCCGCGCTCCACGTCCTCTACGTCGTCGACGTTCGAACCGGCCACGCTGACGCACCCGTCGATGACGACGATTCCCAGACGCGCGGAGAGGCGGCGGTCGGTGTCGTCGCCGACCGCGCGGCCGACCGCGACGTCCCCGTCGAGACGGAGATTCGGGTCGGCCTGCCGCACGAGACCATCATCGACTACGGCGAGGAACGCGACATCGACCTCGTGGTGATGGGCACCCACGGGACGAGCGGACTGGAGCGATACCTGCTCGGAAGCGTCGCTGAGCGAGTCGTCAGACTCTCGGACGTGCCGGTGCTGTGCGTGCCGCCGGCTGGCGACGACGAGTGACCGACGCGGGGACGACCGACTAGCGAGCCGCCATCACGCTCTCAGCGGACGACCATCACGCTCATCGGCGCGCGTCCGGCGACCAACTCGGCGACGCTCCCGAACAGCAGGTCTGTCTCGCCGGTGCGGCCGTGACCGCCGAGGTAGACGGCGTCGACGCCCTCCCGGCGTGCGAAGTCGACGATGGTCCGCGCGGGGTCGCCACGGTGGGTCTCGGTCCGGAGTTCTACTCCGCTCCCGTCGGCCAGCGCCGCGAGTTCGTCGAAGATGTCAGCCGCGAGTTCGTCGGCGCGTTCGTACCACTCCTCGGAGCCGTGGAGCGGTTCCGTGCTGATATCCACGTCGAACGGCGCGCTGTAGCCGGGGTCCGTCGGGTCGATGACGTGTAGGGCGACGACCGTCGAGTCGGCGTGCGCGAGGGCCTGTTCGAACGCTCGCTTCGACAGCGGCGAACCATCGACGGCGACGAGAATCGTATCCATCATGATTATTAGTACGCCGTCTCGGAACAAAAACGCTCCCGCGCCGGGTTTTTCTCCGCGGCGTGCGAGGTGTCACCCGTGTTATCCGTCCCCGAACTGTTCGAGTCGCCGCGCGACCGGTGGCGGACGCTCGCACTCGCCGTCGTCGTCGTCGCCGTCGTCGCGCTCGCCGGCACGACGCTCGTCGACCGCTTCCCGTTTCTCGCCAACCCGACCGCGCTTCGGACGTGGCTCACCGGGTTCGGTGCGCTCGCGCCCCTCGCGTTCGTCGGCGTGCAAATCGCGCAGGTCCTCGTCGCGCCCATCCCCGGACAGGCGCTCGGGTTCGCCAGCGGCTACCTGTTCGGCGCGCTCTGGGGGACGGTCTACAGCATGGTCGGCATCGTCCTCGGCACGGCGCTCGCGGTGGGTCTCGCGCGGTCTCTCGGCCGCCCGTACGTCGAACGCGTCGTCACCGCCGACGCCCTCTCGGTGTTCGACGACGCGATGGAGACCCACGGCCTCGCCGTCCTCTTTCTCGTGTTTCTGGTTCCGGGCCTCCCGGACGACGCCATCTGCTTCGCCGCCGGCCTCACCGACATCCCGGTCCGCAGGGTCGTCCTCGTCGCGGCGGTGGGTCGGCTCCCCGGCTTCCTGCTCGTGAACCTCGCGGGCGCGGCCGCCGCCGACGGCAACGCCGAACTCACCGCGATTTTCGTCGGCGCGTTGCTCGCGGCGTCGGTTCTCGGCTACCTCTACCGCGACCGACTCATGGGCGCGCTCGGCTCGCTCACGAGTCGAACAGTCGGTCGTTGAGCCACACCAGACACAGGTTCGCGGCGAGGAACGGGACGAACGCGCCCGCGACCCAGCCCCACTCCGTGAGCCCCAGCGGGACGACGCCGAAGAGGTCCGCGGCCGGCGTGTAGAGCAACACGAGGTGGAGCGCGAGCGACAGGCCGACCGCGCCGAGGAGCCACGGGTTCGAAAGCGGCGACAGCCGGTAGCGGAGCCGAACCGACTGCGTGCGGACCAACTCGGCGGTGACGAGGAACGTAAACAGCACCGTCTGGGCGACGACGAGGTCGCCGGACCGAGAGAGCGCGTAGAAGAACACGCCCAGTCCGGCCCCGGTGAGCGCGACGCCGATACCGAGAATCGAAGTAATGGTCCGGCGGTCGAGGACGCCCTCGTCGCGGGGTCGCGGCGGCCTTCGCATCACGTCGTTCGACTTGGGGTCCGCGCCGAGTGCGAGCGCGGGGAAGCCGTCGGTGACGAGGTTGAGCCACAGGAGCGCGACGGGCGTGATGACGAGCGCCGACTCGGACGCGAACGCCGCGGGGAACAGCGCCGCGCCGAGGAGCGTCCCGAGGAAGACGACGAACACCTCGCCGGCGTTCGCCGACAGCAGGTAGTTGACGAACTTGCGGATGTTGTCGAAGATGCCGCGGCCCTCCGCGATGGCGTCGCGGATGGTGACGAAGTTGTCGTCGCGGAGCACCACGTCCGACGCGCCCTGTGCGACCTGCGTCCCGCGGTCTCCCATGGCGATTCCCACGTCGGCGTTACCGAGCGCGGGTGCGTCGTTGACGCCGTCGCCGGTCATCGCCACCGTGTAGCCCGCGTCTTGGAGCGCCCGGAGGATGCGGACCTTGTGCTCGGGCGCGACGCGGGCGAACACGTTGGTCTCTTCGACGACCCGGCCGAGTTCCTCGTCGTCCATGGCGGCCACCTCGGTGCCCGTGACGACCGAGTCGACGTCGATGCCGACCTCACGGGCGATGGCGCGGGCCGTCCGCGGGGTGTCGCCGGTCGCCATCGTCACCTGTACGCCGGCGTCGCGGCAGTCGGCGACCGCCTCGGCGACGCCCTCGCGCGCCGGGTCGGTCATGCCCTGCAACCCGAGGAAGACGAGCCCCGATTCGAGCGTCTCGTCGTCGGCGTCGAGGTCGGTCGCGGGTGCGTAGGCGAACCCGAGTACGCGGAGGGCGTCGTCGGCGAAGGCGGCCACGGTCGCTTCGACTCGCTCGCGGCGCTCGTCGTCGAACGACTCGATTTCCCCGTCGACGAGGACGCGGTCGCACCGCGCGACGATTTCCTCGGGCGCGCCCTTCACGAGCGCCACGGGGCCGTCGCCGGGGGCGTCGAACGCGTCCACGACGACCGACATGCGCTTTCGCTCGGAGGTGAAGGGGACTTCGCGGAGCCTGTCGTCGGGGTCGCGCGAGCCGTCGAGGCCCGCGTCGGCGGCGGCGTTCACGAGCGCGACTTCGGTGGGGTCGCCGCGGTGGGCCCCGTCGTCGAGTTTCTTGGTGTCGTTACAGCGAGCCCCGCAGGACAGGAGCGCCGCGAGCGCCGGGTCCGGGTCCGACACGGCCCCTGAGTCGGGGGTCGCATCACCGTCTCTGGACGCGGCGGCAGTCGAATCCGAACCACCGTCCAGTTCGACCGTCCGGTCGTCGGGGAGCCACGCGCGGGTGACGGTCATGCGGTTTTCGGTCAGCGTCCCCGTCTTGTCGGTGACGATGTAGTCCACCGCGCCGAGGCTCTCGACGACCGCGAGGTTGCGGACGAGCGCGTTGCGCTCCATGAGCGTCCGCGACCCGAGCGCGAGGGTGAGCGTGACGACAGCCGGGAGGCCCTCGGGGACGGCCGCGACGGCGAGCGTGACGGCGACGAGGAGCACAACCACCGGGTCGGTCGCGGTGAGGAACAACTGGACCGCCGCGATGAGCAGGATGAGCGCGACGATGCCGACGCCGATGCGGCGGCCGAGGCGGTCCACCTCGATTTCGAACGGCGTCTCGCGCTGGCGGGCCTGTCCGAGTTGGTCGGCGATGGCTCCGAGTTCAGTGTCCATCGCGGTGGCGACGACGACGGCCTCCGCGCGACCTCTGACGACCGTGGTCCCGGCGTGGAGGACGCTCTCCCGGTCGGCCAGCGCCGCGTCGGCGTCGACGGGATCGGCCGCCTTGTCCACCGGGGCGCTTTCGCCGGTCAACGTCGACTCGTCGGCGCGGCAGTCGGCCGCCGTGAGAATACGGGCGTCGGCGGGGACAGCGTCGCCCGCTTCGAGGACGACCACGTCGCCCGGGACGACCTCGGTCGCCGGGACCGCTCGAATCGAGCCACTGCGGCGAACCGTCGCGTCCGGTGTCGCCATCTCCCGGAGCGCCGCGAGCGCCTGCTCGGCGCGGTAGTTCTGCACGAAGCCGAACAGGCCGTTTCCGAGCAGGATGAGCAGGATGAGCGCGGCGTCGGTGTAGCCCGGATCGCGACCGGGCAGGAGGCCGACGGCGAGCGAGAGGCCGGCGGCGAAGAAAAGCAGCAGGATGAGCGGCCCGGTGAACTGCGAGACGAGGAGCGAAAGCGGCGAGACGCCCTCCTCGTCGGCGAGTTCGTTCGGTCCCTCATCGGCGAGTCGGCGGGCCGCGTCGTCGTCGTTGAGGCCGTCGCGGCTCGATTCGAGTCGCTCCAGCGCCGCCTCGCGTTCGAGCGCGTGCCACGGGACGTCCTCGCGTCCGCTCGCTTCCTCGGCCTCCCGATGCGCGGTTGCCTGCTCGTGCACGCTTCGACTGAACGACACGAGCGGACGTATGTCCACCGACGATTTTCACCCCGCCGCAGTCGGCGGTACGATGAATATCGTTCGGGTCGCACGTTCGACCATGTGTGTGGTGTGTCAGCGTGCCTGAGCGGGTGGCGGCATCGAGCGAGAGCGTCTGTCCGTACTGCGGCGTCGGCTGTGGCATCCGCTACGACGCGACCGCGGGAGCGCTGTCGGGTGGCACGGCCCGGTCAACACGCGGGGCGAACTCTGTCCCAAGGGGGCCGCGGCGTGGGACGTGGTCGAACACGACGAGCGCCTGACCACCCCGCTGGTGCGAGTGAACGGCCGGCTCGTCGAGGCAACGTGGGACGAGGCGTTCGACCGCATCGAACGCGAGTTCTCCCGCGTCGTCGCCGACCACGGGCCGGACTCTGTGTTCTTCTTCTCGTCGTCGAACTGCACGAACGAGGAGAACTACCTGCTCCAGAAGACGGCGCGGGCGCTCGGGACGAACAACGTCGACAACTGCGCGCGGCTCTGTCACGCCTCGACGGTGGCGGCGATGGGCGACCGCTTCGGCGCGGGGGCGATGACGAACTCGCTTCGGACCTCGGCGAGGCCGACGTGTTCCTCGTG
>NZ_JPES01000058.1:0-20516 GCF_000730175.1 Haloferax sp. ATB1
ACGCCGACGCGGACCTCGTGTTGTTCGTCGGCGGCGACGGCACCGCGGCGGACGTGGCCGAGGCGCTCGACGGCACCGACGTGCCGATGCTCGGCGTCCCCGCGGGCGTGAAGGTCTACTCCTCCGTCTTCGCCGTCTCGCCCGAGGACGCCGCCCACGTCGTCACCTCGTTCGAGCGGACCGAGGCTCGCGAGGTCATGGACATCGACGAGGACGACTACCGCGAGGGCGAGGTCAGGCCGGAGCTTCGGGCGGTCGCGCACGTCCCCGTCGCCGAGGACCTCCAGTCGTCGAAACAGACCGGCGGCGGAACCGTCGAAGCGCTGGCCGCGGGCGTCGCCGACGACATCCGTGCGACCGAGGGCGTCACCTACGTCCTCGGCCCCGGAAGCACCGTCGGCGCGGTGAAAACCGAGTTGGGCATCGACGGGTCGCCGCTCGGTGTCGACGTCTACCGCGACGGCGAGGTGCTCGCCCGCGACGCGACCGAGGCCGAGATTCTGGCGAGTCTCGGCGAGGAGAACGTCATCGTCGTCACGCCCATCGGCGGACAGGGGTTCGTCTTCGGCCGCGGCAACCCCCAACTCTCTCCCGGCGGTGATTCGCCGCTGTGACGTGTCGGTCGTCGCCTCGCGGTCGAAGCTCGACGCGATTCCGGTCCTCCGGGTCGACACCGACGACCCCGACCTCGACGCCGACCTCCGCGGGTGGACGAAAGTCCGGGTGGGCCGCGTCGAACGCCGGATGATGAAAATCGAGTGAACGGCGCATGTCAGAAGCCGCTGACTCGGCGGGTCGACAGTCGGTCGCTGGATCGCGCTGGAGAGCGGGCGGGAATCGGTCACGGCCGATTCGGCGACCGGCTCGAACCGGAGCGTCAGCGGAAAATAATCGAGCGAGAGGACGCGAGCGGGAGGACGCCCCCTCGGCTGTCTCGTCAGTCGTCCGCGGCCGCCTGCTGCTCCATGATGTGCTCGACGATTTCGTCCGTTTCGGTTCTGAACTCGTCGAGGTCGGTCTCGTTCCCGTGGAGAATCGTCGAGAAGTACTTCGTGTCGGCGGCGAGGTTGACGGTCTCTTTGAGTTCCGCGTCCGCGACGCCGCTCAACCGCGCCTCCTCCGTGTGGAAGTAGGTGCAGTACGGACAGTTAATCGCGGCCGCGACGGCGACCCCGATGAGCGCCTTCTCTCGCGCGGCCAACTCGGTGTCGGTCCCCAAATTGAGGTCGCGGAAGAGTCCCCAACTGTGTTCGCTCGCCGGTTCCGCCAAATTCTCCATCCAACTCGGGACCTGGCCGAGCATTCCCTCCATTTCTTGTCGTGTGGCTGTCGATACCATAGTTGCCCCTTCACCTCCGGGATTCTCTGCGTTAGGAGGCGATTATTGTATGGATTCGACGTCGTAAAGTTATGAGCCGATTGGATATGTGTAATCTGCTCGTATCGACGACGTTCTGCAGAAATTCGCGGTTAATACGCCGGTCTACGGGACGGTTCTCTCCCCCCGCTCGAAGCCGGAGGACGTGGATGATTTAATATTTTGAATCGTGTGCAATGAGACCCACTATCCATTATTCACAGAGGGTGTAATATAGTGAGATTTAAGGTCATTGGATGGGTTCTGACTGCCATGGAAACCCGGAAAGTCCAGCGTCTCGGTCCCTCCACGCTGGCGATGACGCTTCCAGCGGAGTGGGCCAAGGAACACAACGTCGAGAAGGGCGACGAGGTGACCATTCGGACGAGCGGTAAGGGAACGCTGACCGTTCTCCCCGAGTCGGTCAACACCGAGGATTCGAAGGCGACGATTCGCGCCGACAGTCTGAACGCGGAGGCGCTCGAACGCGCCATCGTGGCGCAGTACGTCCTCGGGCGGCGCGTCATCCACATCGAAAAAAGCGAGGGCGCGCTCGATTCGGACCACATCAACGCCGTCTACAAGGCCGAGACCCAGCTCATGGGCCTCGGCGTCATCGAGGAGACGCCCGAGCGAATCGCGATTCGCTGTTCGGTCGACGCGGAGGACTTCACCCTCGACAACCTGCTCGAACGACTCGAAAACACGGGCAGTACGATGCGCGGCGAGGCCGTCAAGGCGCTCGCCCACGGCAACCCCGACCTCGCCCAGCGGGCGCTCAACCGCGAGCGGCAGGCGAACAAGATTTTCGTCCTCCTGCTTCGGCTCATCTTCACGTCCTACCAGAACCCCAACCTCGCGCGGGCGGTCGGTCTCGACTCCGGCTTCCCGCTCATCGGCTACCGCTCGGTGGCGAAGAACCTCGAACTGACCGCCGACAACGCCGAGGACATCGCCAACATCGTCATGGACGCCGAGGGCCACACCATCGACGTCGACCAGTCGACGATGCGGCGCATCCGCGAGTTCACGGACCACGTCGACGAGATTACGACGACCGCGGTGCGGGCCGTCGTCGAGCGCGACTACGACCTCACCATCGAGTGCCGAGAGCTGTTCCGCGAGATAAGCGACCGCGAGCGTGACATCCTCAACGACCTCCCGGAGATGGAAAACCAGAAGCTCCTCCAGATTCGCGAGGTGCTGGTGAGCCTCCAGCAGACCGCGCAGTACGCGATGCGGAACGCCGAAATCGCGTCGAACCTCGCGCTCAACGAGGAGTCGGACCACGTCACGATAGACTGAGAAACCGAAACAGGACCGCGGCCACCGACTCCGGCGGCGCGCCGTCACCCCTCAGTCGGCGATGACTTCCATCGCCTCGTTGTTCTCGGTCTCGGACGACTCTTTTTCGCCCGTCAGCGGGTTGCGACTGGCGATGCGGCAGTCGAACGCCGGGATGCTCGCCGAAGTGCCGGAGTATCATGTGGCGGCGCGAGCCGGTGATGCCGGTGCGGCCGATGTCCTCGGCGGTAAAGCGCTCGGGCAGGCGGTCGTACAGGCGGCGCAGTTCGTCGAAACTGGCGAACACCTTCGCGTTGCCGGTGGAGTCCGCGCCGCGGCGGGAGACGACGTAACTGCCGTCCCGGCGGTACTCGCCGGCCGTGCGGAAGAACTCCCGTTTCTCGGTCAGCGCCGAACCGATGGCCTCCTGCAGGTCGGCGGCGGCGTCTCGGGACAGTTCACAGGACTGGTCGCCAAAGGAGACGACGATGGTTTCGTCGTCGCTCTCGACGGACACAGGGTTCTCATTACGGGAGAAGAACTCGATCAGGAGCGTGGGTACTCCGTGTCATATCCTCGACTATCGCAGCCGACGGTAAAGAGTTATCGGCTCAGTCAGGATTCACCGACGATTCTTCGGTAGTCCCGGCGGTCGAACGGCGAGCCGACTCCGGCCCGCGGGGCGGGACCGCTACAGGAGGCCGTCGTCGGTGGTCGTGGTCTCGCCGTCCGTCGCGGTCGTCGTCGTCGCGGTTTCGGTTGCAGTCGCGGTCGTCGTCTCTCCCGTCGCCGCGGTCGTCGCAGTCGCGGTCTCGGTCTCGGTCTCGGTCGCAGTTTCGGTCTCGGTCGCGGTCTCGGTCTCGGTCGCGGTCTCGGTCTCGGTCGCCGTCGTTTCGTCCGTCGTCTCTCCTCCGCCGGACGCCGCCTTGTTCCCGAAGATGTCCGTCTCGAACGTCTTCTCGTAGGTCAGCGGGTCGAGGGGGACGCGAAGCGTCGTGCCGCCGGCGTCGAGGTTCGCGTAGAAGTCGATGCGCAGGTCGGTCGTCTGGTCGCGTTCGAGGTGCGAGACCCACCACTCGTCGAGCCTGTCGTTTTCGATGTGGGTCGTCGCCTCGATGGTCTCCGTCGACCGCGGGGAGATGACGTACTCGGAGTTCGTCGTCCCCTCGCCGACGTCCACGTCGTTCATGGAGATGTCGTAGCCGAGTTCGGAGACCGCAATCGGGTACGGCTTGGGGTTGTGGACGACGAACGTGAGTTCGAGCGCCGTGCGCTCGCCCGTGGACTCGCCCCACTCGGCGCTCGTCTCGTTGACGTACAACACGGGGTCGGAGACGACCGGCGACTCCGCGTTTATCTCGCGGGTTTCGGTGGAGTTGAACGCCGACAGCAGGTCGGTGTCGATGCTCCGGGATATCTCGGGCGCTTCGAACGTCCGGCCGAGCGTCTCAGAAGTGACGGTGGCGTCCACGGCGAGGTCGGTGTGTTCGCCGTTCTGGATGTGCGAGACCCACCACTCGGGGATGCGCTCGTTTTCGAGCGTCGTCCGGAGCGGAACCGCCGTGGTCCCCCGCCCGATAGCGACGCCGCCTTTCTCCCCCGTCGCCATCTGAATGCCGTTCATCTCGACGCCGTAGTCGACTTCGAGCCCCGAGAGGTTCGCCGACAGCGGGTTGGGGTTCGAGACGTACAGGTCGGTGTCGATGACGGTCGCCGTCTCGTTGACGCCGGCGAACCGATTGTCGACTCGGTCGACGCTCGGCGCGCCGATGACGCCGGCCGCGAACGCCCCGCCGACGCCGGCCGCGACGACCACCAGCGCGACGAGTGCAATACGGAGTCTTCCGCCGAGCAGCGCGGATCTCAGTCCCATCGTTGTTGACACACGAGACTGGTGGTACATATGTCGAACGACTGAGCGCGACGCGGCCCTGAGGGCGCTCCCACACGCCTCGACCCTCGTCACGTCGCCCCACGACAGGCGGTGTCGAATGAACTAAGTGCGCACCCGCGAAGGTCGGAAACATGGAAACCAAGACGGTGCAATCCGACAAGTCCATCGGCTTTGCGGCGTTGTTCGGCGTGCTCACGCTCGTCGGCGCAGGGCTGATGGTCGCCGGACCGGACCAGTTGACGAAGGCGCTCGGATTTATGGTAGCGATTATCGCGGCCTCGCTGGCCGTCTGCGGTGCGCATCTGTTCCAGTAGCTATCAACGTTGAGGAACACGGGTAACCGTTAATAACGCCCATTCCCTAGACGGCCCGAGGATGACTGAGTACACCGACGAGGAACAACGCATTCTCGCCTATCTCCGCGACAGCGTCAGCCGCGGCGAGGGCTACTTCCGGGCGAAGAACATCGCCGAAGCCATCGGTCTCACCGCGAAGCAGGTCGGGTCCCGCCTGCCGCGGCTGGCCGAGAAGTCCGAGGACGTCGAAATCGAGAAGTGGGGCCGCGCCCGCTCGACGACGTGGCGCGTCACCCGAAGCTGAGGCGATTCCACGGCTTTTTACTGTGGAGGTGTGATGGTATCCCATGACCGTCCGCGTGAAACGAACCTTCGAGTTCGACGCTCCCGGCGAGCGCGTCTGGGAGTTTATCGCCGACCCGGCCAAGCGAGCGGGGGCTATCAGCGTCGTCGACCGCTTCGACGTGGCCGACGACGGCCGCCACGCGACGTGGTATCTCGAACTCCCGATTCCGCTCGTCCGCTCGACGGTGACCGTCGAGACCGAGGATATCGAGGTCGACGAGCCGACGCACGTGAAGTTCGTCGGCAAGTCGCGGGTGATGCGGGTGACGGGCGAACACACCATCGAGGAACGCGACGGCGGGAGCCGACTCGTCAACGAGTTCACCGTCGACGGCCGCCTGCCGGGCGTCGAGGCGTTCTTCGAGCGCAACCTCGACCGCGAACTCGACAACCTCGAATCGGCGCTCCGGCGCGAGTTCGAAGCGACCGCCTGAGGCCGGCGACGGCTTCGTTGGTCCGCGCTCGTCGCCCCCGTGGCCCGGAGTTCGAGACGGCGAGAACCGTGGGTTCACGGGGTATGCGAACGGGTGTTGCGGTGGGTTTATACATCGTGGCTCCTAAGCGAAAGTCGCCGACGCAATAGGCGCTTTTCTCGCCAGTCGTCGGCGACTCCACATCCGCCGCACCCGCCGCAACGTTTCGGGGTCCGTTGCGGCATCCGAAACGACGTGGCCACGTCGTTTCGCGCTCCCAAGCCCGGTGGGAGCGCACTCCCCTCGTCTCACTTCGCCAACTGGTGACACGAGATTCGGCGGGAGGCGAATTCGCCTCCGCCTTTTGACGACCGCTTCGCTCCGAGCCGCGCCGCTATCGAGCCGCGACGCACACTCGTCTCAGAGCGCACGCTTCTTTCCCCCGAGGGCCGTGGAGCCACCATGACCGAGACGATTCGAGGCGACGTGCTGCACGCCATCCCGCCGGACAAACTCGACGACGAGGAGTTGTCGCCCGAACTCCGGGCGCTGGCGGAGTCGCGGCACGTCCTCGTCGTCCGGAAGGGCGGCCATCCCTCGATACTCGACCTCGTCTGGGCGTTCGTCCGCCGCGACCCAATCGAGGCGGTGACCGTCGTGACCGACCGCCCGGCCGAGGAGGACGAGGAGGTGACGCTGACCGTCGAGGAGACGGACATGCCCGGCGTCTACGTCGAGGCGGCCGCTCACGGGGAGGCGGAGTCGGACGACGGACACTGAAAGAGCGACAGAAAAAAGCGGGACGAGTGCGGGGCCGCGGCGCGGTGCGGGCCTTACTCGTCTTCTCTGGTCTTGATGTCCGCGGAGAGGCCCTGCGCCATGCGAATCTCCTTGGAGTTGTTGAGCGTCCACGCGGTGCGCTCGGTGACGGCCTCGATGATTTCGCGGGCCGAGGGGTAGCCGTTGCCGGACTTCTTCACGCCGCCGAACGGGAGGTGGACCTCCGCGCCGATACACGGGAGGTTGCCGTAGGCGAGACCGACCTCGGCGTGGTCGCGGAAGTAGTTTATCTGGCGGTAGTCCTCGGAGATGACGGCACCGGCCAGCCCGTAGTCGGTGTCGTTCTGAATCTCGACGGCGTCCTCGATGTCACCGGAGTACTTCAGGAGGGCGACGTGGGGACCGAAGACCTCCTCGTGGGTACAGCGGAGGTCGTCGTGGGGGTCGGCCTCGTAGACGAACGGCCCGACCCAGTGGCCCGCCTCGTGGCCCTCGGGAATCTCGTCGGCGTCGAGTTCGGTGCGATCGACGAGGACGTTCACGCCCTCCTTCTCCGCGAGTTCGTTGTACTTCGTGACCTTCTCCTTGTGGCCCTCCTCGATGAGGGGGCCCATGAAGGTGTCCTCGCGGAGCGGGTCGCCCACGGAGACGTTCTTCGCGTTCTCGACGAAGCGCTCCTTGAACTCGTCGTAGACGTCCTCGTGGACGACGATGCGCTCGGAGGAGACACAGCGCTGGCCGGTGGTCTTGAACGACGACATCGTCGCGGAGTGGACCGCGATGTCGAGGTCCGCCTTCTCGGTGATGACGACGTTGTTCTTGCCGCCCATCTCGCACGCGGCGAGCTTGCCGGGCTGTTGGGCCACCTTGCTGGCGACCTCGTGGCCGACCTCGGCGGAGCCCGTGAACAGCACGGAGTCGACGCGCTCGTCGTCGACGATGCTCGCGCCGGCGTCGCCGAATCCCTGCACCATGTTGAACACGCCGTCGGGGATGCCGGCGTCCTCGAACATCTCGGCGATGATCTGGCCGCACCACGGCGTCTGCTCGGCGGGCTTCCAGACGACGGTGTTGCCCTCGACGAGCGCGACGGCCATGTGCCAGAAGGGGATGGCGACCGGGAAGTTCCACGGGGTGATACAGCCGACGACGCCGCGGGGTTTGCGGCGCATGTAGGCGTCCTTCGCGGGAATCTCGGAGGGAATCACGTCGCCTTTGGGGTGGCGGGCGTCGCCCGCGGCCCACTCGACCATGTGGTACGCCTCGATGACGTCGGCGCGGCCCTCGGAGATCTCCTTGCCGCACTCCTTGGTCACGACCTCCGCGAGTTCCTCCGTGCGGTCGCGCAGTTCGTGGTAGATGTCCCAGAGGTACTCCGCGCGGTCGATGTGGGAGAGCTCGCGCCACTCCTCGTAGGCCTCGTCGGCCGCGGCGGCCGCCGCGTCGATGTCCTCGGGCGTCCCCCGTCGGAACGTCCCCAGCGACTCGCCCGTCGCGGGGTTCGTGCTCTCGAACGTCTCGTCGCCGGTTCCGTCCGTCCACTCGCCGTCGATATAGTGCCGATATTCGTCCTGCGCCATATGATTCTAGAGTCACAACTAGGATTAATAACCCCGGACCCTCCCATGGAAGGGGTCGCTCGGCGAGTCGACGGCGGCGTCGCCCCGCGCGACCACAGATAACATCTTACGTAACGCCGTGCTACCCGGTGTATGAGCGAGCGCACGGCAGGTGAAGGTACGCGCCTCACGCTCGACCTGTGGCATCCGAACTGTTGGGCGATCGAATCGACGAGCGAGTACGACGGCGGCATCCTCGCACACGCCATCTACGACGCCCCCACCGCGGGCGTCGAGCGGTCGAACGGGCTTTTCACCGCCTACGGCGAGTCGCTCGACGAGGTCGAGACGCTCCTCGACGTCATCGCCGACTCGGACCTCACGGGCGAGGTGTTGGAACTCCAGGAGCGGTTCGACTCCCGCGGGAAGCACGTCGCCCCCGGCCCGGTCGCCCGCGAGTTCTTCCTTGAGTACGACCCGAGCGACATGATGTGCCCGGAACTGCTCAAACACGGGTTCGTCCACAGCGCACCCACGCAGATAGAAAACGGCCGCGAGCGGTGGGAGGTCTGGTTCGCCGGCGCGCGCGAGGAGATACAGCCGCGCATCCAGACCGTCATGGACGAGACCGGCGCGGAGATTCGCGTCGCCTCCATCTCCACGTCCGAGGGGGCGGAACCGGAGCGCAGTCGGCGACTCGACACGCTCACCCGGAGCCAGCGGCAGGCGTTCGAGCTCGCGCGCGAAGAAGGATACTACCGCTGGCCCCGCGAGGTGTCGACCCGCGAACTCGCCGCCGAGATGGACATCTCGAAGACGACGCTCCTCGAACACCTGCGCAAGGCGGAATCGAAACTGCTCGACCCGCAGTAGCGCGGGCCGAATCGAGGACCGGTCCCGGCTCAGACGCCGGCGACGGCGCGGAGCGCGAACAGCGCGTTCGACTTCCGCTCGCGGACCCGCCGGTAGAAATAGGAGAACCAGTTGTCCCCGTAGGGGACGTACTGCCACGTCTCGATGCCGGCGGCCGCGAGGTCGCGCTGGCCGTCCTCGCGCACGCCCATGAGCATCTGCACCTCGTAGGGCGTCCCGTACCGCTCGTGGAGGCGGCGGGCGTGCGCGATCATGTGCGGGTCGTGACTGCCGACCGCGACGCCGTCGTCGAACTCGGTGAACATCTGTTCGAGGAGGTCCCTGTACACCTCGTCGACCTTCGACTTCTCCTTGTACGCGATGGACGCGGGCTCGTTGTACGCGCCCTTGACGAGGCGGACTTTCCCCGGCACGTCGGCGAGGCGTTCGAGGTCGTCGGGCGTCCGTTTGAGGTTCGCCTGCACGCAGACGCCGACGTTCCCGCCCGTCCGATGACCGAGGTCGTCGACGGCGTCGAGGGTCACGTCGGTCGTCTCGTGGTCCTCCATGTCGACCCAGACGAACACGCCCTCGGCGTCCGCGGCGTCGACGATGCGGTCGAGGTTCTCCCGGAACGCGCGGTCGCCGACGTCGAGGCCGATCTGTGAGGGCTTCACCGAGACGCAGCCGTCGAGGTTCGTCGCGCCGAGTTGGCGGACGAGGTCGACGTACGCGTCGGCGTCGGCGTCGGCGTTCGCCCGGTCGGAGTAGTGCTCGCCGAGCAGGTTCAGTATCCCCGCGATGCCGTCTCGGTTCAGCGACTCGACGTGCGAGACCGCCCCGTCGGCCGTCTCACCCGCCACGAAGTTGTTCGCGATGGGGGGTATCATGTCCCGCTATTGTGAGACACGTACCCTAAAGAGAGACCCTACCAAATAATTCTTGAAAATATATATGAAATAATCCCGGGAGCCTCGTTTCGTCCGACGAATTTCCGACTCCCGACCATGGGCGGTTACAGGTATATTTACGATAATTGGAGTGGTTTGCATGTTATGTCATCCCACGACATGGGCCGCAGAACGCTACTGAAACTATCGGGACTCACGCTCGTCGGAGCGACCGCCGGCTGTCTCGAAAGCGAAGAAGACGGCACGACGACCACGACTACCGAGGAAAGCGGCGGTGGCGGCGGCGGTGGCGAGGAGACGACCACGACTACCGAGGAAAGCGGCGGTGGCGGCGAGTCGTACACCATCGGGATGGTCGACTCGCTCACCGGGTCGCTCGCGCCGTACGGCGAGCGCAACACCCGCGGCCGCGAACTCGCGCTGGCCGCCGTCAACGAGGTCGGCATCGGCTCCGAGGGGGCGTCGCTGAACATCTCCGTCGAGGACGACGAGAGTACGAACCAGGGGGGCGTCAACGGCGCACAGAAACTCGTCAACCAAGACGGCGTGCCGCTCCTCATCGGCTCCGTCGGCTCCGGCGTCTCCATCGCCATCCACGACAGCGTCACGCAGGAGGCGGGCGTCGTTCAAATCAGCCAGAACAGCACGAGCCCCGAACTCACGACGCGCCCGGAACTGCTCCGCATGAGCCCTCGGGGGCGGCGAAGGGGCAGGCGCTCGCCGGCCTCGTCAGCGACGACGGTCACGACACCGTCGCCGTCACGTGGATCAACAACGACTACGGGACGGGGCTGTCAGACGTGTTCGCCGAGACGTTCGAGTCCGAACTCGGCGGCACGGTCGCCTACAACGAACCCCACGACCAGGGCCAGTCGTCGTACAGCGGCATCCTCACCGAGATGGCGTCGACGGACGCCTCGGCGTGGATTTTCCTCACCTATGCGAACGAGTACACCGTCATGGTCAACGAGGGGTTCGACCAGGGCTACAACACCGCGGTTGACTACTACGGCGCGGAGTCCACCGTCGCCGACTCCATCATCGAGAACACGCCCGCGGGCAGCATGGACGGCATGAAGGGCATCACCGAGAGCGCCCCGCAGGACCAAGAGAACTACCAGAACTTCGTCGCCGCCTTCGAGGAGAACTACGACGCGACGCCGACGGTCTGGTCGGCGTACGCCTACGACGCCGTCACGGTGGCGGCGCTCGCCATCGAGGCGGCCGACGAGTTCTCCGGCGAGGCGCTGTCGGCCGTCGTCCGCGACGTGACCCGCCCCGAGGGCGAGGAGGTCTTCAACTTCGAGGAGGCCGCGGCCGTCCTGCGCGACGGCGGCTCGCCGAGCGACATCAACTATCAGGGCGTCAGCGGCCCGGTCGACCTCGACGAGAACGGCGACCCGCCGGGCTACTACCAGATTTACAGCGTCGAGGACCACGAGTACGTCTTCGGCGACTACATCACGAGCTAACTATGCACGCACGGAACGGACGGCGAACGACCAACGGGAGGGTCTCGAATCCGTGATACCGCTCCAAGTCAGCCCCTTCCAGTACGTCGCCAACGGCGTGGTGTTTTCGAGCATCATCGTCCTCGCGGCCATCGGGCTGTCGCTCGTCTACAGCATCGCGGACTTCGCCAACTTCGCCCACGGCGACCTCATGACCGTGGGGGCGTTCTCCGCGCTGTTCTCGGTCGGCTTCCTCCGACCGATGCTGGGCGACGCGGGCGTGTTCGGACTGCCGCTTTGGTTCTTCCTCGCCCTCGCGTTCGGCATGGGGGCGGCAGCGGTCATCTCCGTCGTCACCGACCGCGTCGTCTACCGCCCGGTGAAGGGAAGCGGCTCTATCGGGCTTCTCATCTCCAGTATCGGCGTCGCGCTCGTCTATCGGGCGCTCGTCTTCCTGTCGTTCGGAACCGAGCCCGAGCGCTACGGCGTCCCGAGACAGGGGCCGATTCCGTGGGTCCGCGAGTCGCTCGGCATCGCGGTCACGCCGCGCAACCTCGTCGTCGTGGCGCTCACCGTCGTCCTCGTGACGACGCTGCACCTGACGCTGACGCGGACGACCCTCGGCCGGAAGATGCGCGCGACCGCGGACAACGCGGACCTCGCGCGGGTCAGCGGGATTCGAACCAACGAGGTAATCTTCGCAATGTGGCTCATCGGCGGCGCGCTCGCCGCGGCCGGCGGCGTCTTCCTCGGACTGGAGGAACTCGTCCGCCCGCGCATGGGCTTCGACATCCTGCTCATCGTCTTCGCCGCGGTCATCCTCGGCGGCATCGGCTCCGTCTACGGCGCGATGCTCGGCGGCCTCGTCATCGGAATGGTCCACGAGCTCGTTCCCCTGTTCTACCAGTGGGGAATCAGCCCGGTCGGCTCGCAGTACGCCGCGGCCGTCGCGTTCGTCATCATGGTCGCCATCCTGCTCGTTCGCCCGAGCGGAATCGCGGGTGATAGCGGATGAGCTCCGTCTCCTCGTGGGTGAGCGAGACGCTCGTCCGCGACGCGACCGAGCGGCGCATCTTCGCCACGCTCGGACTCGTCACCGTGTTGCTCGTCGTCGGCGTCTTCGTCGGCGTCATCGGCCCGCGGTTCCTCCTGTTCCAAATCGCGCTCGTCGGGATGTACGCCCTGCTGTCGCTCGGACTCAACGTCCAGTGGGGCTACGCCGGGCTCATCAACTTCTCCGTCGCGGCGTTCTGGGGAATCGGAGCCTACTGCGCCGCGCTGTTGACCGCGCCGAACTCCCCGCTCGGACTCGGACTCCACCCGGTGTTCGGGTTCCTCGCGGCAATCGTCGTGAGCGCGTTCATCGCGGTGCTCATCGGCATCCCGACGCTCCGCCTGCGCGAGGACTACCTCGCCATCGCCAGCCTCGGACTGGCCGAGGTCATCCGCGCCATCATCCTCAACGAGCGCCGGTGGACCGCCGGGTCGAGCGGTATCAGCGGCATCCCGAACCTCATGTCGTGGCTGCCGCTGACCGACGCCGCGACGACGGCCGCAATCGTGGTCGCCCTCATCGCGGTCGTCTACCTGTTCCTCCGGCGCGTCCACCGGTCGCCGTGGGGGCGCGTCCTCCGGACCATCCGGTCCGACGAGGACCTCGCCAAGGCGCTCGGCAAGGACACCTACCGGTTCAAGATGCAGGCGTTCGTCATCGGCTCGGTCATCATGGCTATCGCCGGGGCGTTCTACGCTCACTTGAACCTCTACATCGACCCCTCGGACCTCGTCCCCCTGACGACGTTCTACATCTGGATCGCCGTCATCCTCGGCGGGACCGGGTCGAACCGCGGGGCGGTCGTCGGCGCGGCCGTCGTCATCGCCATCCGCGAGGGGACGCGCTTCCTCAACGACATCGGGTTCATCCAGACGCTCGGCGTCGACCTGGCCCCGCTGCGACTGCTGTTCGTCGGCGGGCTCATCATCCTCATCATGCGCTTCCGGCAGGACGGACTCCTTCCCCCGAAGGACGAACTCATCTGGCCGGCGGCGCGCGACGGAAGCGGTGCCGGTGGCGCACCCGCCTCTGGTGCCGCCTCCGACGGCGGGACCGTCTCGAACGGGGGTGACGACCGATGAACGACGACGCGTACGAGGGAGCGCGCCTCGACAAGGACGACGTCGTTCTGAAGACGACCGACTTGGAGAAGGCGTTCGGCGGCCTCGTCGCCACCGACGGCGTCTCCATCGAGGTCGACCGCGGGACCATCACCGGGATGATTGGACCGAACGGCGCGGGGAAGTCCACGCTGTTCAACCTCATCTCCGGCTTCTACGAGAACGACGCCGGTCACGTCACCGTCAACGGCGAGGACGTCACCGACCTCGAACCGCACGAACGCGCCCGAAAGGGGCTCGTTCGGACCTTCCAGACGCCCCGGCGGCTGGAGGGGATGTCCGTCCGCGAGGCGATGCTCGTCGGTCCCGGCCCGCAGAAAGGCGAGTCCGTCTTCTCGCTTTTCCTCTCCGGCTCCGACGTGACCGAAGAGGAGCGGGCGAACATCGAACAGACGCGCGAGTTGCTCGAACGGTTCGAAATCGGGCATCTCATCGACCAGCCGTCGACCGACCTCTCCGGCGGGCAGATGAAGCTCGTCGAGCTCGCGCGGGCGTTCACGACGGACCCCGACATCCTGCTTTTGGACGAGCCGGTCGCCGGCGTCAACCCGACGCTCGCGAACGACATCAAGCGGTTCATCCGCGAACTCAACGAGGAGGGACAGACCTTCCTCATCATCGAACACGATATGCCGTTTATCATGGACCTCGCAGACCCCATCATCGTCCTCGACCAAGGGAAGGTGCTCATGGAGGGCTCGCCGGACGAAGTCCGCTCCGACGACCGCGTCATCGAGGCGTACCTCGGGGGGGCGGGGCCGTGACCAACCGCGCACTCGACGTCGCCGACGTCGACAGCGGCTACGGCGAGGTGCAGGTGCTCCGCGACCTGTCGCTCCACCTCGAATCGGACGAAATCGTCTGCATCATCGGGCCGAACGGCGCGGGGAAGTCGACCGTCCTCAAGACGGTGTTCGGCCTCCTCAAGCCGTGGACCGGCTCGGTCGAACTCGGCGGGCGGGACATCACCGGCGAGGAGCCGGAGGACCTCGTCCGCGTCGGGATGGGCTACGTCCCGCAGGTGGACAACGTCTTTTCCTCTCTCACCATCGACGAGAACCTCAGGATGGGCGGCGTCGCCCGCTCCGAGGGCCTGCAGGCCCGAATCGACGAGCTGTACGACCAGTTCACGATTCTCGACGAGAAGCGCTCGGCGAAGGCGCGGACGCTCTCGGGCGGCCAGCGGCAGGTGCTCGCGTTCGCCCGCGCGCTCGTGATGGAGCCCGAAGTGCTCCTCATCGACGAGCCCTCGGCGGGCCTCGCGCCCAACATCGTCCAGTCGGTGTTCGAGGACGTGAAGAAGGTGAACGAACTCGGGACGGCGGTCCTGATGGTCGAGCAGAACGCCCGCGAGGGACTCGGAATCTCCGACCGCGGCTACGTCCTCGACCAGGGGACCGTCGCCTACGAGGGCGACGCCGACGGCCTCCTCGACGACCCCGAAGTCTCGCGGCTCTACATGGGCGGCGCGGACTACGAGGGCGTCGAGGGCGAGTAGCGCGGTTCGCGCCCCGCGTCCCGGCGTTTTTCGTTCTGTTTTCGCGGGGCCCGACGACTACGCCGCGTGCTTTTCAATCTCGCCCTTGAGCGCCGCTGCGTCGAAGTCGTGGTCGGGTCGGATGTTGACGAAGTCGAGGAAGTCGACGGCGTCCAACAGCGCGTCCGCGTCGTAGGAGTCGAGCGCCGCGGCGACGGCCCGCTTGGGACCGACGAGCGGTTCGAGCGCGGCCAGCCCGCAGGCGAGGTCGTACGCGCGGGCGTCGCGCATCCCCTCGTCGTTGACGTTCGTCGCGTCGATGAAGTAGATGCCGTCCTCGCGGACGAGGACGTTCTCGGCTCTGAGGTCGCCGTGGGCGAGGTGGTTGTCGTGCATCTCCGCGAGCGCCGCGAACAGCTCCGGCGCGAGCCGTTCGACCTCCTCCCGCGGGGCGGTGTCGAGGGTGTGGAAGTTCGGCAGGTATTCGAGGACGAGCACGCCGAGGCCGTCCACCTCGAACGCCTCGACCGGCGCGGGCGCTTGCAGGCCGATGTCGCGGAGTCGCTTCGTGGCTTCGAGTTCGTGTTCGGCCATCTCCAGCGGCGTCCCGAAGTGGCCGAAGAAGCCCTCGGTCCCGCTGGAGAACGCGCCGAGGTTCCGCCCGGTGGTGAAGACGGCGTGGACGAGCGAGTTCTGTTTGGAGATGACTTTCACGAACCACTCGTCGTCGACGACCATCGGGGTCGAAAGCCAGTTGTCCGCCTCAAGAAATCGGATGTGGAGGCTGTCGCGGTCGTATCGCCGGGCGAGTTCGCGGGCGACCGTCTCCAGACGCGGCCACCCGAGGCGGCCGCGGACGAGCCGACGGAGGTCCATGCACCCCCGTAAGACGAGGGGCGGCTTAACCTCGTGGGCCTACGCCGACTCCTGTCGGACGGTCAACACGGGCGCGTCGGAGCCGCGGACGACGCGCTCGGCGACGCTCCCGATGAGGTAGCGGTCGATGCCGCTCCGGCCGTGGGTGCCCATCACGACGAGGTCGACGTCCCGCTCGTCGGCGTGGCGGATAATCTCGCTCGCTGGCGTGCCCTCGGTGACGACGGTTTCGACCTCGACGCCGGCCTCGCGGGCCCGCTCGGCGACGCGGCCTAACACCTGTTCGCCGCTTTCGAGGAGCGCCTCGCGGACCCGTTCGACCGAGAGCGCGGGCGCGGCGTAGCCGACCTCGCGCACGTCCGCGACGTAGAGCGCGACGAGCGTCGCGTCGTAGGTTCGGGCGTGTTCGAGCGCGTGGTCCAAGGCGGCGTCCGCGCAGTCGCTTCCGTCGGTCGGAAAGAGGATGTGCGAGTACATACGAGAGTCTCGGGTCGCGGCCCAAAAAGACCCGGACGCCCATTCCCACGCGGTGGGAGCGCCCCGGAGCGGGCCGCCGCTTTCGCCTCCACGGCCACATATCCTTCATGGTCGTTCGATTAGTTTATGTCCGGCACGGCGATAGTTTGCCGCATGGACTTCGACATCCCGGCCGAACACCGGATGATTCGGGACACCGTCCGCGAGTTCTGCGAGGAAGAAATCGCCCCCATCGCGCAGGACATCGAGGACGAACACCGGTTCCCCGCGGAGATATTCGACCAGTTGGCCGAGTTGGACGTGATGGGCGTCCCCATCGACGAGGCGTACGGCGGCCTCGGCGGCGACCAGTTGATGTACGCCCTCGTCGTCGAGGAACTCGGTCGCGTCTCGGGCGGTATCGGCCTGTCGTACGCCGCCCACGTCAGCCTCGCGTCGAAGCCCATCGAGCTGTTCGGCACCGACGAGCAGAAAGAACGCTGGCTCACGCCGCTGGCGGCCGGCGAGCACCTCGGCGGCTGGGCGCTCACCGAGCCCGGCTCCGGGAGCGACGCCAGGGACATGGACACGGTCGCAGAGCGGGACGGCGACGGCTACGTCATCGACGGCACGAAGCAGTTCATCACGAACGCGAGCGTCGCCGGTTCGATCCTCGTGAAGGCCGTGACGGACCCCGGCGCGGGCTACGACGGCATCTCGACGTTCATCGTCGACCCCGAGAACGACGACGGCTTCGAGGTGACGACCGAGTGGGACAAGATGGGACTCAACTGCTCGCCGACCTGCGAGCTCTCCTTCGACGACTGCTGGGTGCCCGAGGACCGCCTCCTCGGCGAGGAGGGCGAGGGCTGGAAACAGACGATGAAGACCCTCGACGGCGGCCGCATCTCCATCGCGGCGCTCTCGGTCGGGCTCGCCGAGGGCGCGTACGGCCACGCGAAATCGTACGCTCAAGAGCGCGAACAGTTCGACCGGCCGATTGCGAAGTTCGACGCCATCCGCGACAAACTCGTCTCGATGCACCGCAAGACCGAGCGGGCGCGACTGCTCACTCACAAGGCCGCGACGCGGTACGACGCCGGCGAGCGGGTGAGCCGGGAGTCCGCACTGGCGAAACTCGACGCCTCGGAGGCCGCCCGCGAGGTCGCGGAAGACGCGGTGCAGGTGCTCGGCGGTTACGGTTACACGACCGACTTCGCGCCCCAGCGGTTCTACCGCGACGCGAAACTCATGGAGATCGGCGAGGGGACGAGCGAGATTCAACATCTCATCATCGGCCGCGAACTCGGCCTCTGAGCGGCCGTCGAGTCCGGCGCTGACTCACTCCGAGTCGGCCATCGCCGACAGTCGGGCGACGTACGAGAAACTGCGGACGTGGTCTTCTTCGGTCGGCGCGTCTTCGAAGTCCGCGGGAACGGTAAACGAGACGACGCGCTCGCGAATCGCGCTGTGGGCCCCGTCGCCGATCCAGCCGATATCGCGGTAGTACGACGCCATCTCCAGCGCGCCGCGCCCGCCGAGTCGCTCGACCAGGTGGACACACCAGTCGAGGAGCACGCGCTCGGCCCGCGGGGTCCGCGGAACGTCGTCGAGGAACGGCTCGCCGTCCGAGGTGACCGCCGCGGTCGTTGCGAGGAGGCGCTCGTGGGCCACGTCGCGCCACGTCCGGTTCGTCGGCGGATCCGCCCAGTCGAACGTTCGGTCGCCGGCCCCGCGACGGGGCCTCGACCCGGTCGGGTCGTCGGCGTCGGCGGGGTGACGTGACTCGCGCGGCATCTATCCCTGCGTGTGCGTCCATCCGAATTAAGCGTTCGGGCGAACGTCCGACGCGTGACAGTTCCGTGGTTCCGCGGGCCGACCGAGTCGTCCGAACTGGGTGACTGATAATCGGATGACGGGGGCGAGTGTCAGGTGGAACGACAGTGCGCTACCGGGACGTATACGGCCGATCCGACTTGAACCAGTCCGATATCAGCGTTGATAGACAGGGCGAACCGCTTAAGTTCCGAACCGGCTACACGTTTGATATCGATCCGATGTGACACTCATCGGAAAGAACAGTTCCAAGAGAGTCACAGATGCGAGCCACGACCACCTCATGACCAGCGTCGAGTACCCACACGCGTACGCGCTGTTCGCCGCGGGCATCCTCGCCGGGGTCGTGACGCTCGTCGTTCTCGGTCGGTTCCGACTCTACTCGCGGCGCGTCCGTCTCCCCTTTGCGCTCTTGACGCTCACCGGGAGCGTCTGGGCGACCGCGTACGGCTTCGTCTTCCTCGCGACGACGCCGGCCAGCGAACTGTTCTACGCGCAGTTGGCGTGGGCCGGCGCGGCCGTGCTCCCGACGATATGGCTCGTCTTCACGCTCGTCTATGCCGGCGAGGACCAACTGCTCTCCTCGCGGATGCTCGGCTTTCTGGCCGTCGAACCCGCCGTCGCTATCTCCCTCAAGTTGACGAACGCCTCGCACGGACTACTCGGGTCGCCGCTCGTCCTCTGGCGGGCCGCGCGACCGGACCGATTCTCCGTCTCCGGCGCGGACTTCCTCGGTCCGTTCGGTCCGGACCTCGTTCTCGCCGCACACACCGTGTACGGGTTCGGCGTCGCCGTCATCGGGGTGAGCGTCATCGCGCGGACGTACCTCAAGAGCACGAACATCCACCGTCGACAGGCCGGGTTTCTCTTCGTCGCCGGGGTGATCCCTCTCGCCGCGCTCGGCGGCGAGTTCTTCTTCCCGTTCCGCATCAATCCGATCCCCGTCTCTATCGGCGTCAGCTCGGTCGTCGTGCTCTGGGCGCTCTTCAGACACCAGCTGTTCGACATCACGCCCATCGCCCGCGACGCGATTCTCTCGGAGATGCGCGACGCCGTCGTCGTCCTCGACGAACAGGACCGAATCGTCGAATCGAACGGTGCCGCCTCGGAGCTGCTTGCGCGGCCGGTCGCCGACTGCATCGGCGAGTCCGTCCTCGAAAGCGTCCGCGTCCCGACCGAGGTTCGGGCGGTGTTGGAGGGCGGCGACAGAGCCGAGGCGGTCGTCGAAGACGGCGGTGCCTGCCGGTATTTCGAGGTCCGCGCCGAGTCCCTCGGCGGCCAGACGAACGACCGGGCGCGCTTGCTCCTCTTCTACGACGTGACGGAGCGCCGCCGCACCGAAGAGGAGTTCCGCGCGCTCATCGAGAACTCGCGGGACGTCATCACCGTCCTCGACGAGGCCGGCGAACGGACCTACACGAGCCCCTCGGTGACGGAGGTGCTCGGCTATCGGACCGAGGCGCTCGTCGGCGAGTCGGTGCTCGACCTCGTCCACCCCAAAGACAGAGACCGAGTCGCCGACACCCTCGACGAGGTCGTCACCGGCGATTCGCCCGTGCGCGCGGAGTTCAGAGTCCGCCACAAGAACGGCTCGTGGCGGCGGTTCGAGACGGTGGGCGTGGACCTCCTCGACGACCCCGCCGTCGGCGGCGTCGTGTTGAACTCGCGGGACGTGACGAGTCGGCATCGCTACGAACAGCGCCTCCGGGTGTTGAACCGGGTCCTCCGGCACGACCTCAGAAACGACATGAACGTCATCCTCGGCCACGCCGACCTCCTCCTCGACGAACGCATCCCCGCCGAGTCGAAAGACCACGCTCGGACGATAAAGCGGAAGGCGTCGTCGCTGGTCGAACTCGGCGAGCAGACCCGGCACATCGACACGACGCTCACCCGCGAGTCGTCCGGCCTCGAACCCGTCGAGGTGGTCGAGCGCATCGAGACGCAGTTGGACGACGTCGAGTCCGACTACCCCGAGGCCATCGTCCATCGGAGCCTCCCCGACGAGGTGTGGGTCTCCGCGGACGACCTCATCGAATCGGCTATCAAACACCTCATCGACAACGCGCTCGAACACAACGACCGAGTCATTCCGGAAGTCGGCGTCACGGTCGAGCGGAGCGCGACCTCGACCGACTTCGTGGAGATTCGAATCGCCGACAACGGGCCGGGCGTTCCCGACGCCGAACTCTCCGTCCTCGAATCGGGGACCGAGACGCCGCTCCAACACATCAGCGGGCTTGGGCTCTGGTTAGTCCAGTGGATAATCGACCGCTCGAACGGTCAGCTTCGGTTCGCGGAGAACGACCCCAGGGGGACCATCGCAATCGTCGGCCTCCGGAGCGCCGACCGAGCGGTCTCCGTCAGCGACGGCGGGACAGTGGCGACCGAGTCGGAGACAGACTGAGCTACGCAGCGACTGGGTGAGTCGCATAGAAAACGAGACGACCCGAGAGCCGAGCGTTTAGGCCGCGTCGCGGAGCCGCACCGCGAGCCTGTGTGCGCCCTCGGCCGCGGCGGTCACCGGGTCGTCGGGGACGACCACGTTCACCGG
>NZ_JPES01000059.1:0-21216 GCF_000730175.1 Haloferax sp. ATB1
GCTGGCGGTCGGGGCGGCGGTGCTCGTGGTCTCGCTTGAGTCGCCGCCGAGGGCCGAACACCCGGCGAGCGACCCGAGGCCGGCGCTCCCGAGCGCGGCGAGGAACGCCCGTCGGTCGAACGCGGGTCGGTCCGTCATCTGTCTATGTGGTGGAGTCGAGGACGGGACAAATCTCTTGTGTCGTTCGGCGACGGAGAATGCGGGGCCGGTTGGCGAGGCCGTCGGTGCGGCGTGGGCGACCGCTCAGAACTCGCCGTTGATGATGTCGGCGACGTGCTGGCGGTCGAACAGCTGTTCTTCCTCCGGGATTTCGGGGTACGGACCGCCGTCCGAGGTCGGCCACGCGCCGAACTCCTCGGGATGGAACTGCTTGGCGCTCATCTCCAGTTGGAACAGGTTGAGAATCGGACCCTGATAGCGCGCGCCCTGCGGGTAGACGCGGCCGTTCTGGACCGCCGAAATCTCCGCGGCGACGGGGTCGTCTTCGAGCGTCGCCCGGAGGTCGTTCATACTGACGTTCGGCTGCATCCCGCTCAGGAAGAGAATAACGTCGGGGTCAGCCTCCAACAGCGCCTCGAAGTCGACGTTCGAGCCCGACTCGATAGAGCCTTCGAACGCGTCGCGGGGTGCGAGCGGCCGGATGTGGGAGGTCATAAATCCGGGGTTGCCGACCGTGTACGCCCAGATCTGCTTTTCGATGTCGGCAGCCGTGAGAAGCACCACGCTCGGGCGCTCGTCTTCCGGCGGCAGACCCGCCTCGATGGTGGCGAGCAGGTCGTCGTGAACGGCCGCGAGGGCCTCGTAGCGCTCCTCTTCTTTGAGCACCTGCGCGACCTTCTCGAACTGCTCCCACAGCGTGTAATACTCGTAGTCGCCGGTCCACTCGTCGGTCGGCGACGCGTGACGACCGCTCAGCGAGTTACCGAACCACGGCGAGATGTTGTCGTCGACCTCCTTGATGTCGTCCATGTCCCACTGTTCGAGCTGGATGACCCACGCGGGGTCGGCCAGATGCACGTCGCTGTCGAGTTCGTAGAGCTTCTCTTTGCTCGTCTCCCACGAGGGATACAGGTCCGCCCAGTCGACCTCGACACCCGGGAGTCTCGCCGTAAACTGCTTCCACGTCGTGTCGTAGTACGCCGGGCCGTTGACCGCATTCACGTCGTCGCCGCGGCCGAGCGCGAACGCCATCCCCGCGTGGTGGGTCAGCCGCGTGAAGATGCTCTGCGGCGGCTCGTCGAACTCGACGGTGCCGACCGGCGACATCGTCACCGAGTACGAACTGTCCTCTGGCGTCTCGGTCTCCGTGTCCGTGGCTGTCTCGGTCGCGGTCTGCGTCGTCGATTCGGTCTCGGCGTCCGTAGACTCCGAACCGTTCCCCCCGGTACAGCCGGCGAGCAGGCCGCCGCCGACGGCCGCGCCGCCGTACTTCACGTAGTCGCGCCGCGTCAATCCCGTCCGTGGCGTCTCGTCGTGCTCCATATTTTTTAGGCCCACCTAAAATAGATAATTGCTTCGGTTCTCGGACGACAGCGGGGCCGTCACGAGCGCGAACAGCGCCTCGTCGGTTCAGCCGAGTGTCGGCTCCGACAGGAAACGTCGGGGGCCGGCCTCGCGTCGCCGCTTGGTGCGATTGGACTGCCTACGGCCGTGTGGCCGATTCCGCGCTCACCTTGGGTCTGTCGGCGACGAGGCAGCGGCCGAGCCGTCGATACTGCTCGCCCTCGTTTGTTTTAGGTTGACCTAAACTATTGAAGGTTTTCGGTTTGTCGGCACGGGGAGTGACGCGTTCGACGTATTGATGAGTGAATTGCGAGCGGGAATGTGAGTCTCCTAACAGAGCCTCCCGTGTCACCCAATAAGAGAGGACGAGTGGCGTGGTGGCTCAGATTCGAACTTCCCTCGCTGTCGCTCAGACGTTCGAATCTTCAGTCGCCCAGACAACCGTTTCGGGGAGACTCGCACACGCTACGCGGTGCTCGTTGGCGTTGAAAGGGGTAGAAATGGGCCGGCTCAGATTCGAACTGAGGTTACGGCCACCCGAAGGCCGAAGGATACCAAGCTACCCCACCGGCCCGCATTTTGAGGCAAGCCACCGTCGCGTTTAACAGTTGTGATTGTGGGTCACCGTCAGACCGCGTGACACACCGCCGACCTCGACTCAGTACCGCGAATAGCCCGCGGTGTCGAGGTAGTTGTGCGCGACCGTAATCGAGTGGTCGGCGTGGAGAATCTCGGGACCGAGGCGGACCCGCTCGTCGGCGGCGGCCGCCAGCAACTCGGCCTCCTCGTCGGTGAAGTCGTGGTGGTCCGAGAGGACGAAAAGCGGATTTTCGGGCGGTTCGACCTGAACCACGGGGTCGCCGTCCTCGTGGAGTTCGACCACGGCCGCGTCGCGGGCGGCCTCCTCCAGCGTCGTCTCGAAGCCCATCCGGCGGATAGAAACCCCCGGTGACGACTCGGCGGGCATGTGGCCGATTGCCTCCCCGCGCTTCTCCAGCGCCTTGCGAATCAGCGCGGCGGTGGAGCGTTCGTCGGGGTTGAGTCGACGGAGTTCCGACCCCTCGAAGCGGACGGTGTACTCGTCGCCGAGGACGAGGTGGACCCGAACGTCCTCGCGGATGTCGTGCGAGAGGAAGAACGCGGAGTTGACACAGCGACAGAGCACGTCGAGGCGGCCGGCCCCGCCCGCGATGTCGTCGAGCGAGAAGTCGGGCGTCGTCGGCGCGTCGTGGCCGATGACGATGAATTGGCGCATGAATCCGACTCGGCGCGTCGAGGCCTTATTGCTGTTCACTCGCGCGGGCAAGCGGGCAGATTGAAGCGAAGCGACGCACGCGGTAGACGCGAATCTCCCTGACCGCGCACGTCATATCCGCCGGACGCTTACCTCGGGTAAGTGAGCCTCAAAGCCGGGCGCGACCCGATGGTCCGCCTGTTCGCCGAATACGGTCGCGAGAACCTCGCGTGGTTCGTCGTCGGGCTACTGGCGAGCGTCCTCGGGCGACTCATCGCGGTCGTGCCGGCACTCGTCCTCGGGGTCGCCATCGACGCGGTGTTCTTCCGAAACACGGCGTACGCCCTCCCGCTGGTCCCGTCGTCGTGGTTACCGACGACCGTCTCCGGGCAGTTCTGGCTGAGTTTCTGGCTCGTCATCGGGGCGTTCGTCGGCGGAGTCGCGCTCTCGTGGGTGCAGGGACTCGGCCTCGCGGTCTACTCGAACCGCGTCCAGCACGCCGTCCGCGTGGACACCTACGACGCGCTCCAGCGACTCGATATGGCCTTCTTCGACGACAAGCAGACCGGGCAGGTGCTGTCGATTCTCGACGGCGACGTGCGCAACCTCCGGACGTTCCTCGACAGCACGCTCTCGGGCGGCCTCCAGTTGGTCGTCGCCGTCGTCGGCATCGCGGGCGTGCTGTTCTACCTGAACGCCCAACTCGCGGTCGTCACGCTCGTGGCCGTCCCGCTTCTGGCCGTCTTCACCGTCTGGTTCATGCGGACGATTCGGCCGCTGTACCGCGCCCTCCGCGAGAGCGTCGGCGCGCTCAACACCCGCATCGAGAACAACGTCTCGGGGATAGAGGTCATCAAGGCCTCCGCGACCGAGGACTACGAGACCGACCGCGTCGCCGACGCCTCCATGGACTACTACCGACGCGCGCTCGCGGTCGTCAGACTCGACTACCTCTACCAGCCGTCGATGGAACTCCTCGCGGGCGTCGCGTTCGCCGCCACGTTCGCCATCGGCGGCGTCTGGCTCATCTTCGGCCCGCCAGCGCCCTTCACGGGCGACCTGCTCGTCGGCGAGTTCGTCACGTTCCTGTTCATGACCCAGCGGTTCATCGACCCGCTGTCCGGCGCGGGCCGCATCGTCAACTCCTACGAGAACGCCCGCGCCTCGGGCGAGCGCATCTTCGGATTGGCCGACCGGGAGGCCGTCGTCCGCGACGGCCCCGACGCCGAGTCCCTCGACGCAATCGCCGGCCGCATCGAATTCGACGGAGTCTCGTTCGCCTACGCGACCGGCCGCGAGGTGCTCCGCAACGTTTCGTTCACGGCCGAACCGGGCGAGACCGTCGCGCTCGTTGGCCCCACGGGTGCGGGGAAATCCACCGTCGCGAAGCTCCTCCTCAGGCTCTACGAACCCACGAGCGGGTCGGTCCGCGTAGACGGCCACGACGTGCGCGGGGTCGAAACCAGGAGCCTCCGCGAGGCCATCGGCTACGTGAGTCAGGACGTGTACCTCTTCGACGGGACGGTCAGGGAGAACCTCCTGTACGGGGCGTTCGACGCCACCGAGGCGGAGATGGTCGCGGCCGCGAGCGCCGCCGAGGCCCACGAGTTCGTCTCGCGGCTCCCCGACGGCTACGACACCCGCATCGGCGAGCGCGGCGTGAAGCTCTCGGGTGGCCAGCGCCAGCGGCTCTCCATCGCCCGCGCGATGCTCCAAGACCCGCGGATTCTCGTCCTCGACGAGGCGACGAGCGCCGTTGACACGGAGACGGAGCTGCTCATCCAGCGCGCGCTCGACCGCCTCTCGGCGGGCCGGACGACGCTCGTCATCGCCCACCGGCTCTCGACGGTCCGCCGGGCCGACGCCATCGTCGTCCTCGACGAGGGGGAAGTCGTCGAGTCGGGAACCCACGACGAACTCGTCGAACTCGGCGGCCTCTACGCGACGCTCTGGGGCGTCCAAGCCGGCGACGTATCGGGCGTCTCCGCGGACATCCTCGCGCGACTGGTCGAGCGAAGCCGCGCGGCCGACGAGGCTGACGCGGACCGCATCGCCGACGGGGTCACCGCCGACGGCGGCGAAGACGCCTGAGGAAGTCGCCAGCCGCATCCGACGCGAAGAGAACGAGTGACGAAAGAAACGAGTTGGGGCACCGAAGCCGGAGACCGGCTTCGGTCGCGTGAGTGATAGCTGGGTGTCGGCGTCGAGCAACCGGCCGCCCGCGGTGGCTGAGACGGGTGGACCGGTCGCGTCGATACACGTCGGTTCGGGTCGGTTACGCCGGAGTCGGGGCGGTTCCCTGTCCGGGTGCCGACCCGGGCTCGCCGCCGGATTCGGGCGTGGCCGGGGCGGGCGCGCCGGACTCCTTGTCGCCGGAGACGAGGAAGTCCGCGAGGTTGCCGACGAGCACCTCGTTGTCGGCCTCGTAGGCCGATTCGGGCGCGAGGAAGTCGGCGTCACCGATGGCGACGACCGTCTCGCTCTGGGCGGCGACCGTGTACGGACCGGTCTTGCGAATCGACTCGACGCGGGTCTCGCCGCCGGAGACGAGCGCCGGCGAGACGCTGTCGGCCGAGACCGAAAGCGGCGCGGCGTCACGGAACACGACCTCGTCGACGCCCTCGGTCAGGGCGGTGTCGCCCTCGGGCGTGGCGTAGACGTTCTCGTAGTTGAGGTAGTAGTCGTGCATGTTGTACAGCGACGAGGAGCCGAACGAAACCCCGTAGTCGGAGGTCAGTCCGGCGTCGCCGCCGACAGCGCCAGTCGACACCGAGACGGTGATGAGACCGAGGACGCTCGTCGTGCCCGCGGACTGCGGGTCGCCGACGAGGGCGACGCGGCCGCCGGCGTCCTCGAACGACCGCAGGCCGGCGAGCTGGTCGCCGGTGTACGGCTGTTCGGGGTTGACGACGACGAAGGCGTCAGCCGCTCGGAGCGAGCCGTTGAAGTCTCGCTGGGCGTCCTCGCGGGTGAGATACTTCACCTGGTGACCGTTGGCGACGAGGGCGTCGACGAGCGGTTGCATATCAGCCTCGCTCACGTCGTTCTCGTGGGCGACGTCGATGAGGACGGTCTTCGGCTCCGCGTTCGAACCCATCGTCACGTCGCCCGATTCGGGGCCGGGCGTGGCGACGAGTTCGTCCGCGTCGAACGCCTGTTTCGCGGCGTTCTCCGTGTCTGCCGGGGCGCTACCGCCGAGTTGGAAGGCGTAGGGTGCCACCGCGGCTCCGACCAAGATGAGGCCGAGCGCGACCGCGAAGACGACCGTCCCGCCGAGTAAGTTACGCTGAGACATTACCGATCACCTCATCTTCGTACTGCACTTGCCCGTACACCATCAGGAACTGCGGCGCGCGAACGCCGTCGTAGCCGATGGGACTCTCTTCGATGACGACCGTCGAATTACCGTTCTGCGAGCTGAGAAGGATGATTCCCGAACGAGTCGGCGGCTCCTTCTCGACGACCTCGTAGTCTTCGAGGCCGGCTTCAGAGGCGGCGCGGTCGATGGCCGTCTGGAGCGTGCCGATGTCGTCGGCGTAGCCGTTCTGCGTGGCGCGAGCGCCGGTGTAGACCTTCGCGTAGGCGACCTCCTCGCGCGACAGCGAGAGTTCGTCGCCGCGGTGGTCCATGACGCTGCCGACGAAGGCGTGCTTCAGCGTCTCAATCTGCGCTTCGCGGTGGTCGAGGGTCGAGTCGACGCCTTGTCGGGACCGGTACGGATCTCGTTGGACGAGCCACCGTAGGGTGCCGAGCCGCGGACGCCGACGCTCCCGATGACCGACGAGGGCGTCACGTAGATGTTCTCCGAGGGAAGCATCGCGTAGTACGCGCCCGACGCGCCCGTTCCTTGGACGCTCGAAACGACGGGCATCTCTTGGGCGGTCCGGTTGACCGCCAAGTACATCCGCTCGGAGGCGGCGGCAGAGCCGCCGGGGCTGTCGACCTGCAGGACGACGGCCTTTATCGATTCGTTCTCTCGCGCTTCGTGGAGGTCCTCTTCCAGCTGGTCAGCTGTGTAGGAGGTGATGGTCCCGTCGACCGAGATGACCGCGACCCTGTCGGGGGTGGGCGCGGCCGCGTCGTAGACGACGGGGGCGAGGAATGCTCCAACCAGGACGGCCGCGACGAGGGCGAGGACCGAAACGGTCCGCGTCGACGCCGCGGAGGAGGGTTTTGATACCATACTGCGGACGTGACTTCTAGAGCGGCTGTGAAAATACTTGTCATCGTAAAAGACAGTTATTCAGACAAGAACGCGAGGCGACGGGGGCGAAATGCGCCGACTACGGCGGGTCGTCCCCGGAGACGGTCGATGAGGGTCGACCGGCCTCAGTCGGTCAGTCCGTAGCCCCGCCGGAAGAGAACGACGTTGAGACCGACGACCCCGAGCGTGAGCGCCGTCAGCACGCCGAGAGAGAGGTTCGGGTCTACCTCGGTGACGCCGAGGAAGCCGTAGCGGACGCCGTTGACCATGTATATCATCGGATTGAGGAGCGACGCCTGCTGGAAGGTCGCCGGAATCTCGTTGAGCGAGTAGAAGACGCCGCCGAAGAACACCAGCGGCCGGAGGATGAACTGGTTCATCATCGTCAGGTCGTCGAAGTCGTCGGCCCAGAGGCCGCCGACCACGCCGAGGCCCGCGAACAGCAGGGTGATGACGAGCATGAACGCGACGAGGTAGAACGGTTGGGCGACGCCGACGGTGGTAAAGACCATCCCGATGAGGGCGACGAGCGCGCCGACGAGCACCCCGCGGGTCGCACTGGAGAGGACGTACGCGCCGACCATCGAGGTGTACGACAGCGGCGAGGTCAGCGCCTCCTCGATGTAGCGGTTCCAGCGGCCGTGGAAGATAGAGAACGAAGCGTTCTCGAACGCGTTGGAGACGGCCCCGAGGACGATGAGGCCGGGGAGGATAAACAGGATGTACGGGACGCCCGCGATTTCGTTGATGCGCTCGCCGAGGATGACGCCGAAGACGGAGAAGTACAGCACGTTCGTGATAAACGGCGGGACGAACGTGTTGCGCGGGCGGCGGACGAACCGGAGGACTTCGCGGCGAAGCAGGGCGTAAAAGCCGGTCACGTCGAGGCTCGTGAGACTCATTGTTCGACCTCCGCGGTGGCGCGGCCTTCGCCCCTGTCTCGTCATCTCGACGAACACCTCTTCGAGCGACGTGCGAGAGATTTCGAGGTCGACGATTTCGTGGCCCTGCCGGTCGAGCGCCTGCACCACGTCGGGGGCGACGAGACCGCCCTGCTGTGCCGTCACGACGAGGCGGGTGCCGTCCAGTTCGACGGCCTCGACGCGGTCGTCGTCGGCCGCGAAGTCGGGCACCGCCGTCGGCGGGTCACGGAGTTGGACGACGATGTCGTCGGTGCCGCGGTCCATCAGTTCCTCGGGGCTGGCGACCTCGATGACGGACCCGGAGTCGAGGATGGCGACCTCGTCGCAGAGGCGTTCGGCCTCCTCGATGTAGTGAGTCGTGAGCAGGATGGTCGTCCCGCTGTCGTTGAGGTCGACGATGGTCTCCCAGAGTTCGTGGCGCAGTTGCACGTCGACCCCGGCGGTCGGCTCGTCGAGGATGAGCAGGTCGGGGTCGGTGATGAGCGCCCGCGCGAGCATGAACCGGCGTTTCATCCCGCCGGAGAGCCAGTCGAAGCGGGTGTCGCGCTTGTCGTAGATGCCGACGCGCTTGAGCACCTCGTCGGCGCGCTCTGCGGGCCTCGTCGTGCGGAATCCCGTGGTAGCCCGCCTTGTGTTCGAGCACTTCGCGGATGGGGAAAAAGCGGTCCACGTTGAACTCCTGCGGCGCGAGGCCGATACGGTCGCGGGCCTCGCGGTAGTCGTCTTCCACGTCGTAACCGAAGACGCTCGCTTTCCCGCCGGTCTTGCGGACGAGGCCGACGAGGATGTTGATGAACGTCGTCTTCCCCGCCCCGTTCGGCCCCAACAGCCCGAAGAACGACCCCTCCGGAACGTCGAGGTCGACGCCGTCGAGGGCGCGGACGTCGCCGTAGGACTTCGTCAGGTCGCGTATCTCAATCGCGGATGCCATTCGTTGGTGCGTCGTCGGGCGTGGACGCGATTAAGCGTAGTGTCCGCGGAACGCCCCGTCACGGCGTGGCACGGCCGGTCGCCGGACGGAGCCGAAGACGCTCTGAGTCCGCACGGAGAGCCCAGATGTGTTACCACGTGTCAAATTAGGCCCTAATATCCGTCCGTACAGAACTAAGTCATTAACTAATATTATCATTATCAATCATTAACTATTAATAGTTCTCGGCAGTCGAACCGGGTGAGGAGACATCCGATGGTAGTATCCGCAGCACACCACGCGACCGACCGCTCGACGACCGCGATACGAACCGACCGCTACCGACCGCCGACACCACCGACGTAACCGATGACAGACCGCGACAACACGACCCGAACCGACACGACGACCCGCACGCCGACCACCCCTCGCTCGACGACGACTCGTCCCCGCGCCGCGCGGCGCTACCCCAACAACGAGGAGAACATGGACGCGCCGCTCGTCCCCTTCATCCGACAACCGGGCGAGGACGACGAGATGACGACGATTCGGCGCGAACTCGCCGCGCTCCGCGCCCAACTGAACCGCATCGAGCGAACGATGCAGCCCACCGACACCCAATGAACCCGACCGAACTCGACAGCGACGTCTTCGCACAGGATGTTGACAACCAGAAGGCCCGCGAACTGCGGGAGATGCTGAACACGCAGGACTTCGTGTTCGCGCCCGGCATGTACCACGCGCTCGACGCCCGCCTCGCCGAGATGACGGGCCACGACGCCGCCTACATGTCCGGCTACTCGACGGTCCTCGGGCAGTTCGGCTTCCCCGACTTGGAGATGGTCACGATGACCGAGATGGTCGAGAACGCAAAGCGCATGGTCGAGGCGACGAACCTGCCGGTCATCGCCGACTGCGACACGGGCTACGGCGGCATCCACAACGTCCGCCGCGCCGTCCGTGAGTACGAGAAGGCCGGCGTCGCCGCCGTCCACATCGAAGACCAGACGACGCCCAAGCGCTGCGGCCACATCGCGGGCAAGCAAATCGTCTCCCGCGAGAAGGCCAAGGCTCGCTTCGAGGCCGCCGTCGACGCCAAGCAGTCGGAGGACACGGTCGTCATCGCCCGCACCGACGCCTACGGCTCCTCGAACGGTGACTGGGACGAACACGTCGAACGCGGCCGCATCTACGCCGACGCCGGCGTCGACATCGTCTGGCCCGAGATGCCGAACCCCTCACGGGAGGACGCCGTCGCCTACGCCGAGGAGATTCACGAGACCCACCCGGACCTGAAGCTCGCGTTCAACTACTCGTCGTCGTTCGCGTGGTCCGAAGAGGAGGACCCGCTGACGTTCCAGGAGCTGGGCGACCTCGGCTACAAGTACATCTTCATCACGCTGTTCGGCCTCCACTCGGGCGCGCACGCCGTCTACGAGGACTTCAAGAAGCTCGCCGAACGGGACGAGGAAGGCCAGTTCGACCTCGAACAGCGCTACCTCGACCACCCGACCGAGAGCCACCACGAACTGTCGTTCGTCTCGCGGTACCAGGACATCGAGACGCAGTTCGACCCCGAGGCGCGCCGCCGCATCGAGGAGTCCGAAGGGTTCAGCGAGGAGCAGGCCGACCCCATTACGAGCAACGACGATGACTGAGCGCAGACACGACCGCGAGTTCGTGCGGACGTTCTTCACCTCGCCGACGGCCGTCGAGGGCGAAGACGACTCCGCGAAGATGCTCCGACGGGCGGCCGGCCTCCGCGGGATGCAAGCGCCCGACGTGTGGGTCCCCGACAACGAGGACGCCACCGCGCCGTCGATGCGCGACGAGGGGGCCGAGAACATCGTCGAGGTCGTCGCGGAACGCGGAGCCGACTTCCCCGGCGAGATTCACCCGCGGATGGTCTGGCACCGCGACAGCCCCGAGACCCGGTATCAGGGCTTCCAGCACATGCTCGATATTACCGACCCCGAGCGGGGCGCGGTCGAGCACATCGACGGCTTCGTCATCCCCGAGGTCGGCGGCATCGACGACTGGAAGAAGGCCGACGAGTGCTTCACCATCGTCGAGAACGAGCACGGACTCGACGAGGGGAGCCTCGCCATGTCGGTCATCATCGAGAGCGGCGCGGCCGAACTCGCCATGGGCGACCTCCGCGACGAGATGGGCAAGCCGACGAACAACCTCGAACGGCTGTTCCTCCTCGTCGACGGCGAGGTCGACTACACGAAGGACATGCGCGCCATGACGCCGACGGGCGAACTCCCGGCGTGGCCGGAGCTTCGACACAACACCTCTCGCGGGGCCAGCGCCGCCGGTTGTATCGCCGTCGACGGTCCCTACGACGACATCCGCGACGTGGAGGGCTACCGCGAGCGCATGACCGAGAATCAGGCGAAGGGGATGCTCGGCATCTGGTCTCTCACGCCCGGACAGGTCGTCGAGGCCAACACCTCGCCGCTTCCCCCGAAGACCGGCAGTTGGCTCCTCGACGCGGGCGGCGAGGAGGTCGAACTCGCGTCCGAGGACGGCGTCGAGGTGTACGACGGCGACCGCCTCTCGCTCGAAGCCACCGACGACGGCTACGAACTCCGCGTCGGCGGCGACGCGCGGGAGCTCACCGCGGACGAACTCCGCGAGGAACTGCTCGGCCTGACCTCGTACGTCCCGAGCATGGACGACATCGTCGACTCCATGGAGGAGTTCGAGGCGGCAAAGGAAGCCGGCCGCGGCGCGATCGCCATGACGCAGTCCGCGACGCTCCGCATCGGCGGCACCGAAATCGACATCGAAAAGGACCGCATGTGGGACGAGGCGACCTATCAGGCCGCGATGACGCCCATCAGCCTGTTCCAAGACGTGTACGAACACCGTCCGGACCAACACGAGGAGTTAGAGGAGCGCTACGGCGCGGGCGTCGTCGAGCGCGCGATGGAGGTGGGCCTCTGAGCGCGGGCACCGACCACAGGGGGTCCGCCGTCGGCCCCGCGTCCGGCTTGGTCAGACGACGGCGTCCGGTTTCGTAGCTCTGCGACGCGCCCGCCCGAACCGTGGGGGCGACGCGTCGCGCTTCTTTTTGGCAGTCTCGCGTGTGGTCCGTTCCGACCGCTCCAGTTCGACCCCGGCCGACGCTATTCTCAAGGTCCGCCCGCGCGAGTTGACACGTGTGAACGATTCGAGGAACACCCCGGCGACGCCCGCGGCGGCGAGCGACGGCGACAGCGGCGCTGACGACCCGCTGAAACCCGACGCAGTCGTCGACTTCGAGTCGGCGGGCGTCGGCGACGAAGAGACCCTCGCGCGGCTCCGCGCGGTGAGTTTCTACCTCGACGAGGCGTTCGAGGTTCCGGGGACGAACTACCGCGTCGGCCTCGACCCGATACTGGGGCTCGTTCCGGGAATCGGCGACGCGACGGCATCGGCGCTCTCGGCGTACATCCTCGTCGAGGCCGCGATGCTCGGCGTCCCGCGGGCGACGCTCGCGCGGATGCTCGGCAACGTCGTCCTCGACGCGACCGTCGGGTCGCTCCCGCTCGTCGGCGACGTGTTCGACGCGGCGTGGAAGGCGAACGCCCGGAACGTCCGGCTGTTGGAAGCCCGATACGACGACGCCTCTCCCGCGGCCGCGGCGGCCGACCGGCGCTTCCTCTTGGCCGCGGTCGCCGTCATCACTCTCCTACTCGTCGCGCTCGGCGCGGCCACGGTGCTCGTTGCCCTGTGGGTGTTCGGACACGTTGGACTATTGTAATTACCCGATAGACGAACTGTGAGAATCAGTCGTGTGAGTCGTTATCCATCCCCAAACTGTAAACTACAAGACATATATACTAGCTTGCAAACCGTGGCGTATGGAACGACGTACCTTCCTGAAGAGCGTCGCCGCGACGGGAGCCCTCCTCACCACCGCCGGTTGTATGGGCGGTGGCTCCGAGTCACAGCCGACCGCGGGTAACGAGACGGGTAACGGTACCGGCGGGGAGACGACGACCGAGGCCGAACCGGCCGAGGTTCCGGACCCCGAACTCACCTTCCGCACGAACAGCGGCGTCCTCCGCGTCGTCCACATGGGCGGCGAGAAGATCACCGCCGACGAGACGAGCGAGGTCTACGTCGCCGTCGACGACGAGCGCGCCACGACGTGGGTCGACGACAGCGAAGAGACCGAAGACTTCCCCGTCTCGGTCGGTAACTTCCAGAAAATCGAGTCCGCGGAGACCGGTTCGACGGTCGAAGTCGTCTGGGTCGGCACCGAGGGTGCCGAGGAAGTCCTCGCGACCCACGAAGTCGCCGCCGAGGGGACCGCGACCACGACGACTGCGAACGAGACGACCACAAACGAAACGACGACGAACGGGACGACTACGACGACGTCCACGAACGAAACCACGATGAACGAGACGGCGACGACGACGACCGCCACCAACGAGACGGTCACGACGTCCGACGAGACGACCACGTCGTCGGGCAACGAGACCAGCAACTGAGCAACGCGACCGACGCCGGCGCGGACACCGGCGTCGGACGCGGCGGGACTTTTTTCGACTCGAACGGGGTTCGATATTCGCGCGGCCACGCCCGAAGCGACGGGACCGCGACCCCCCGCGGGACGGGGTGGGGCGGACTCAGTCGTCGGTCGGCAGGGCGTCCGAGTCGGTCGCCGGTTCGGGCGCGACGAGGCCGGCGCGGACGCCGAAGCGACGAGCCAGCGGGCCGAGCGCGTCGCGCTTCATGAACGCGAAGCCGAGGAGGATGAGCGCGAAGCCGGAGACGGTGACGGGGCCGATGCGCTCGCCGAGGAACGCCCAGCCTGAAACGGCGGCAACGACCGGCGTGACGTAGTTGACGAGGCTGATTTCGACAGCGCCGATGCGGTCGAGCAGGACGAAGTAGGCGATGAAGCCGACGGCGCTGCACAGCACGGCCAAAAAGAGCAGCGCGGCGACGACGAGCGGTGACCACGCCACGCTCGCGAGGCCGGGTTCGCCGAGGACGGGGCTCGTGACGTGGAGCATGCCCGCGCCGAGGAGCATCATCCACGCCTGCATCGCGACGACGGGCGGATTTCCGGGGAGGCGCTTGACGAGCACCGAGCCGAACGCCCACGCCGCGGCGGCGAGAAACAGCAGGACGACGCCGAGGAGTTGGCCGCCGACCGACCCCGAGGCGAGGGCGATGACCACCGTTCCGGCCAGCCCCAGCAGGACGCCGAGGAAGCCGAACGCGTCGAGGCGCTCCTCGGGCAGCATCGGCCACGCGAAAAACGGCGTGAGGACGGGCGCGAGGCTGATGACGATGGCCGAGACGCCGCTCGTCACGTACCGCTGGCCGGAGAACAGAAGCGAGAAGTGCGCGCCGATGAGGAGCGCGCCGCCGACGAAGACGACGAGCCACTCGTCGCGGCCGCGGGGTCGCCAGTCCTCCGCCGCGAGCAGGCCGTAGACGAACAGCACGACGCCGGCCACGTCGTACCGGAGGGCGGCGAACAGCACGGGCGGGAGGGCGTCGAGACCGACCTCGATGGCCATGAAGGAGGTCCCCCAGAGGACCGCGATGGTCGAGAACAGTGCGAGCGTCCGATTCGTTTGCTGTATTGAGAGACACGAGATATCGACCGGAGAGCCGGGTGTTGAAGCGGCGTACCACGCCGCCGTACATCAAATTTCTCGGAGCCGAGATAGCACTCCACTCGGGCCGTGTTGACAAACAGCGCTGTTCTGAGGTCTGTCGCCAAGCCGTGCCGCGACGACCCGACGAACAAAGTAAGCTAGTTACGCGCGCCCCGATAGAGACCGACCATGAGCATCCTTGAGGACGCGCGAGCGCTCGCCGAGAGCGGGCCGGTCTGCGACGCCTGTCTGGGCCGGGCCTTCGCCGAGCGCAGTTTCGGGCTGACGAACGCCGAGCGAGGCAAGTCGCTCCGGGTCGCCGCCGCCCTCGACGACGACGAGCCGTACGAGGCCGTCGAGACCGAGGACTGCTGGGTCTGCGAGGGGGCCTGCGCCGAGTTCGACGAGTGGGCGGAACGCTGTGCAGAGGCCATCGAGGACGTTGAGGTCGAGACGTATCAGGTCGGCACCCGCGCGCCGCCGCTGGTCGAGGAGAACGAACTGCTCCTCCGCGAGGGTGCGGGCCTGCCCGAGGACGCCGGCGAACTGTTCAAATCCGAGTTCAACCGCGAGGTCGGAAAGCGGGTGGGCCGGCTCACCGGCACCGAGGTGGACTTCACCCGACCGGACGTGCAGTTCCTCCTCGACATCGAGGCCGACACCGTCGAGGCGCAGCTCAACTCCGCGTTCGTCTACGGGCGCTACCGGAAACTCGCGCGCGACATCCCGCAGACCGAGTGGCCATTGTACCGCGAGTGCGACGGCTCGGGCTACAAGGGCAAAGAGCCGTGCGACTACTGCGGCGGCTCCGGCTACCTCTACGAGGACAGCGTCGAGGGCTTCGTCGCCCCCGTCGTGACGGACGTGATGGACGGCGTCGACGCGAAGTTCCACGGCGCGGGCCGCGAGGACGTGGACGCGCTCATGCTCGGCACCGGCCGGCCGTTCGTGGTCGAAATCATGGAGCCGCGTCGCCGCAGTATCGACGTGGAACAGCTCGAAGGCGACATCAACGCGATGGCCGACGGCGAAATCGAAGTCGAAGGACTCCACCTCGCCACCTACGACATGGTCGAGCGCGTGAAGAAGCTCGACGCGAGCAAGGAGTACCGCGCCGCCGTCGAGTTCGACGACGACGTGACCGACGAGGACCTGCAAGCCGCGCTTGACGAACTCACCGGCGCGACAATCGAGCAGTACACCCCGCACCGCGTCGACCACCGCCGCGCGAGCATCACCCGCACCCGCCACGTCTACGACGCCACCGGCGACCTCGAAGACGCGCGCCACGCGACCGTCGAAATCCACGGCGAGGGCGGCCTCTACATCAAGGAACTGGTCTCCGGCGACGAGGGCCGAACCAACCCGAGCCTCGCCGGCATCCTCGACACGGGCGCGGTCGTCACCGCGCTCGACGTCATCGCGGTCGAAGGCGAGGACGAACCGTTCGAGGACGACGAGTTCTTCAAGGACTGAAACGAGACCCCCGGGACCCCCCACGGGCGTCGTCGCGGACCGCAACCTCTAATTCTCCACCCCAAGACCCGACCAGATATGCACATCGGCGTCGACGAGGCCGGAAAGGGACCCGTGTTGGGTCCGATGGTCGCCGCGGCGGTCCGGGCGGACCCCGACGCCCTCCCGGACGGAATCGCCGACTCGAAGCGACTCGCTCCCGAGCGGCGCGAGGAACTCGCCGCGAAACTCCGGGAGCGCGACGACATCGAAGTCGGCGTCGCGTTCGTCGAACCGGAGACCATCGACGACCCCGAGACGGACATGAACCTGCTGACCGTCCGGGCGCAGGTCGAAGCGGCCGCCGACGTCGCCGACGCCGCCGACGAGCTCGTCTGCGACGCGGGCGACGTGAGCGAGTCCAGATTCGGCCGCCGCGTCCGCGAGGGACTGGCCGAGGCGGGCGTCTCGGTCGAGGTCCACGCCCAGCACCGCGCGGACGACGAACACGCCATCGTCGGCGCGGCGAGCGTCGTGGCGAAGGTCGAACGCGACCGGCGGGTCGAGGCCATCGCCGACGAGTACGGCGAGGTGGGAAGCGGCTACCCGAGCGACGGAACCACCCGCGATTTCCTGCGGGAGTACGTCCGCGAACACGGAATCCTGCCGGACTGCGCGCGGAAGTCGTGGTCCACCTGCGCCGACCTCATGGCCGCCCACGAACAGTCGTCGCTGGGGGACTTCTGAGGCGTCGCGGGACCGGCGGTCGAAAAAGTGGAGGGTCGGGGTGGTTCGAAAACGGGTCGCTGAGCGGGGCTACCGCATCTCGGCGAGCGCGACGTACCCGCCTTCCTGCGCGGAGAGCCACGTCGTCAGCAACTCGTCTTCGGAGAGTCCTGCGGGGAAGATGGTGCACTCGTCAGGTGCGTCGTCGTACGGGGCGACGATGGCGACGAACTCCTCGTCGTCCCCGGCGGACCGCCGCGAGGCGTCCGGCCGGGTCGTCGCGTCCGTCTCGTCGTGTCGAACTGTCGTGTCGTCCATGAGTGGAGTGCGTGCACCGTGATTACCGACGGGCGGCGGTTGCTTGGTTGCCGCTTCAAGCAGTGTTTTATAGGCAGTCTATATGATTCTATCGGCGAGTATCCCCCGGCGGGGACGATCGAAACCGCCGCAGTCTTCCGATTCTGAGATAGCGAACATTCGCACGGGGACGGGGGTATCAACTGCGAGAATCGCCGAGGCTGTCCGAGCGTGCGGAATCGGCGGTTCGCAGTGCCCGAGGTCGGAGTCGTACCGGACGGGAGAAAGAGACGCGTCGGCCGGAGTGGGGTCGGCCTCAGCGGTCCTCGGTCAGGAGGAGTCGGAGGATGTCACCGTACGCCGGGCGGGTGACGAGCACGCCGACGATGACGCCGAGGATGGTGAAGATGGCGAAGCCCTGCAGGTCGCCGAGCGAGAGCACGGCGAGCGGGCTCATGGCGATGATGGTCGTCGCGGCGGCCGCGCCGATGACCCAGAAGGCCCGGCGGAACCGCGACTGGAAGACCTTGCGCGAGGTCACGGAGCCCTCGGCCATCACCTCGTCGGCGATGATGATGAGGTCGTCCACCCCGGTCCCGATGACGGCGATGAAGCCGGCGATGACAGAGAGGTCCAGCGGGTAGCCGATGGCGGCGGCGAACCCGAGGAGAATGTACACCTCCGAGAGGCCGGTGACGATCATCGGCAGGGCGACCTGCGGTTTGCCGTAGCGGACGAAGACGACGCCAGCGACCGCGAGCACCGCGATGATACCCGTGATGAGCGAGTCGAACTTGAAGCTCTCACCCTGACTCGGGGAGATGTACGACGAGGTGCCGCTGTCCTCGCCCGAGAGGTCGAGGCTGGCCGGCAGCGCGCCGGCGCGGAGGTTGATGGCGATTTCCTGCGCCTCGGACGTGTTGCGCGTCTGGAGCTGGAAGCTCGGCGCGCCGGCCCACTCGCCGGCCCGCATGGAGTCCGCGAGTCCGGGGCTCATCCCGAAGGCGTTGACGACCTCGCCGTTGACGACGAGGAGGAGACAGCCCTCGGTCGTGTTCTCGCCGCCGTCTTCCATATAGGTACACCGCGTCCCGCCGGGTTGGGCGAGGCCGGTGTCCTGAACTGCCGTCTGGAACTCCGGTGCGGGCTCGTCGCGGACGGAGACGGGGACGAACGCTCCGCTTCCCGTCTGGGACTCCTGTGCGGTCCCGATGGAGGTGAAGTCGGCCTGCGTCAGGACGGCCTCGCGCGTCTCGTAGGTCCGCGTGCCGTTCTGCGAGGTCGGGTAGTAGATGTCGATCTGGACCGTCCCGCGCTCGCCGACGAGGTCGACGACGTCGGACTGGTCGCGGTTGGGGACCTCGACGAGGATGAAGTGCTCGCCCGTCGCCGTGGTCACCTGCTGGACCGTCCCGCCGGAGAGGCCGGCCTCGTTGATCTTCGACTGGAGGACGCGGACCGTCTCGGCTCGGGTCGTCTCGGTTACGCCGTCTCTGACCTCGCCGTGGGCGTAGCCCGCGGCGTCGAGCGCGGCGCTCAGGTCGTCGGCCGTGACGTTCTCCAGGGTCGCTTCGACCGTGCTTGACTCAGCGCCAGTTCGGGCGATGATGTCTGCGGCGTCAGCCCCCGCCAACTGGGCGGCGACCTGCCGTTCGACGACGCGCTCGGAATCGCCTTCGAACTCGACGTCCTCGGCCGTGACGCCGACGAGCGGCGCGCGGATGCGCGTCCCGCCGTCGAGTTGGAGGCCGAACTTGAGGTTCGTCGCGCTGTTGTCCTCACCGATTGGGGACTGGCCCCCGATGGTCGGCGAGAAGAGGGCGAACGTCGAAAGCAGGATGGCGACGACGAGGAAGATGACCCGCCAGTTGTCGCGGAGCGTGCTCATCGGGCCACCCCCTCGAACTTGTACCAGCGGAGGAGGGTCACGTTCAGCATGTAGGTGTTCATCAGGTCGGCGGTGAGGCCGAACACGAGGACCGTACCGATGGCGGCGAGCAGTTGAATCCCGAACAGCGTCGCCGTGATGGTCATGACGATCATCGCCGCGATGGACGTGAGCGTCATGGTCACACCGGTGCGCATGGCGCGCGCGGTGGACTCGTAGAAGTCACCGGACCGTCGGAGGACGTGGTTGTTCAGGAGGATGTCCGAGTCCACCGAGTACCCGATGAGCATCAGGAGGGCGGCGACGGTCCCCAGCGATAGCTCGATGCCGAGGAGGTTCATCAGCGCCACCGGGATGACGATGTCGGAGAACGCCGAGACGACGACCGCGATGGAGGGAACGAACGAGCGGAACATGGCGAACACGAGGATACTCATGCCCGCGAAGGCGACCGCGAGGCCACCGAGGGCGAGCAGTTGCGTCTCGGAGCCGAAGTTAGCGGACACCGCGTCGATAGACCGGACTTCGAAGCCGGCGTCTTCGGCTTGTGTCTGGAGTTCACTCGACGTCGCGCTCCCGGACTGGAAGGTCACGACGTACGTTCCGTCGGCCGCGACGGAACGAATCGATTCGGGCTGACTGTCGAAGGCCGCGGCGACCTCGCTTTGCGGGGCATCCGTTGCGATACGGAGTTCGGTCCCGCCGGTGAAATCGACGCCCGGGTTCACCGGCGCGCCAGTCGCGACGTACCACCCTCCGATGACCAAGAGGGCCACCGCGAGGACCGCGAGGGGGACGGCCACGAGTTGGCGATTCGTGTACCGGGTGTAGTCTACCTCCGGTACCGTAAACTCAACCATGGGTTGCGGTCCTGAGCGGTGCCGAATAAGGTTTCTTATCCGCGGACGGTCTCGGCTGTGAAACGGTCTGACGGGCGCGCGGCGAACCCGCGACAGGCCCATAATCGTTGGCCGACAATCGTGAGGTATGGCGACCGACCAGACGGCGACCCGCGTGGTCGTCTCCTTCCCCGACGAACTCAGCGCGTGGGGCCGCGACCAGCTGACCACCGACCACTTCGTGACCTACCTGCAGCGGGTCCACGAGGACGCCGCGCCGGGCGACGAGTGGGAGGAGTTCCTCGACGTGGGCTGTTGCGGCGACGCGTTGACGCTGACGCTCCGCGTGGAAGGGCTCGACCCCGCGGACGCGACCCGAATCGGCGAGGAGACGACCGTCGAGTTCGTCGAGCGCGAGGGAAGCGTCCACGGCGGGTGGTGCGTCCAGAGCGCGGACGGTCCCGTCTCCTCGACCGGAACACAGCGGTAGCAAAAGGCGAAGCGGGAGCGCGAGAAGACGAGCGACCGGAGAGCAGAAAAGAACCGACTCAGGGCATGTAGCGGACCGCGACGACGCCCGGCTGCGAGCGGATTTCGACGCGATTCACGTCGAGTCTGGCGGCCCGCGAGAGCAGCCCCTCGCGGTCCGAGAGGATGTCGTCGACGGCCTGTTCGGTCATGTCGTCGGGGACCGACAGGACGTGAATCTCGCCGGTTCCGGCGCGTTCCTCCCGGACGAGTTCGCCGTCGGGGTTGTCCGCGGCGATGTCGCGGGAGTTCGTCGTCGGTGACTCGGTGGAGCGCTCGACGGAGACGGTCCAGCGCGAGTCGACCTCGACGAGCTGCCACGAGACGTTCATCGGCGGGTCGGGCGCGACGGTCCCGCGGACGGCTTCGTCCTCGGAGACGCCGGGGTTCGACGAGAGCGCGTGAACCTGCCCGGAGTGAACGTCCTTCAGGACGGCCGACTCCTCGTCGGCGGCGGTGACGAGAAACGTTCCCGTTCGCTCGGACTCGGATTCGGATTCGGGCTCGGACTCGGTCATCACTCGGTGTAAGCAACCGGGCCTTTTCCCCGTTTCGGGCGCTTTCGACCGCGTGTGCCACCGATACGCACGGCGACGGTGGGCTTTTCTCGCCGCGCTTCGACGCGACTGACGATGCCCGCGCTCTGGCGGTTGACCCGGACCGAAACGGCCCGCCGCGTCTACGACGCGCTCAAGGCCCGCGGACTCACGGCGACGCAGATGGACGAGTACGTCGCGGACGCTGAGGCGGCGGACGCCGACCGCGACCCTCCGGCGGGAGTCGAGATTCGCGCGCTCGACCCCGCGGAGGCGACGCAGTTCGAAACCCGCTACGACGCGTTTTCCGAACTCAGAGACGACGAGACGGCGGTGTGCGCGTTCGACGCCGGGAGAGCCGAGAGAGACGGCGAGGGCGGTGAGAACGGTGAAGTCGCGGACTCCGACCCCGTCGGCTATCTCTTCCTCGGCGACCCCGGCCTGACGTATCACGTTCACCCGCTGGAGGCCGACGTAACCTTCCCCGGCGGCTATGTCCGCCGGGTATTCGTCGCGCCCGAGGCGCGGAACCGCGGTATCGCCACCGCGCTCGTCTCGCGGGCC
>NZ_JPES01000060.1:0-48961 GCF_000730175.1 Haloferax sp. ATB1
GCGAGCCTTGCGCTCGCTCCACGTGGGCGTCTCGTCGTCCGGGGCCACGATGCCCGCGCCGTCGGATCGAATCTCCTCGTTTCGGTTCGTTGTCGCTCATGATTGTCACCTCAGTGCGGCTCCGCGATGCCCTGCACCCACACGATGCCGATGTGGATCGCGATGAGCGTCGTCACGACGAACGGGAGCAGGAACACGTGGATGATGTACATGCGCTGTAGCGTCGACTGGCTCAGCGAGAAGCCGCCGAACAGGAGCTGTGCGACCCACTCACCGGCGAGGGGGACCGACAGCGACATCTCGACGCCGATCTGCCCCGCCCAGTAGGCTAGCTGGTCCCACGGGAGGAGGTATCCGGTGTACCCGAACACCATCGTCAGGCTGATCAGGACGATGCCGAGAAGCCAGTTCAGCTCGCGGGGTTCCTTGTACGACCCCGTGAAGTAGACACGGAGCATGTGCAAGAACACGGCCGCGACCATGACCTGCGCCGCCCAGCGGTGGACGGAGCGGAGCATGAAGCCGAACTGCAGGTCGCGCATGATGAATTCGATACTGCTGTAGGCCGTCGTGGGGTCACCGGTCGTCGCCGGGGAGTAGTAGAACCCGAGAAGGGCACCACTGATCGCCGCGACGACGTACGCGAGCGTCGAGAACAAGCCGAGCGTGTACAGGGGGTACCAGTACCAGAACTTGTTGTCGAGGTTGTACTGCTCGGTGTGGCTCTTCGGCATCTGGAGGTTGACTCGGTAGTAGAGCGTCTCCAGAAGTTCCAGATAATCGACGATGCGGAGTCGCTTATCCAGCCAGATGAGCGTGGTGAGGAAGGTGGCCTCGACCGGGGTGAGGTCCTTCTTTTTCATCCAGGCCTTGTGGTCGTAGTCGTCTTTGCGTTCGAGACTCATGGTTTATCGCTTGTAGTAGGGGTACACCGCGCGTTTGACCTGTTCCCACGCGTCATCGCTGCTGAAGGTGACACCGTCGACGTCCTCCTCGCGGACGTAGAGGTCTTCCCACTTGCGACGCCGCTTTTTGACGATCATCACGTCGGGGAGGAACTCCTTGCGGTACAGCGCGAGGATGAACGCGAGGTCCACGAAGATGACGGCGAGGACGCCGCCGAGGAACATGTTCCCCGTGTCCGTCAGTCCCCACCCGGAGACGAAGCCGTAGGTGAAGAGGAACACGAACACGACCTCGATAATCGTCAGGAGGACGATAGCGATGGCCGCCGCGGTGCTCTCTCGCGCCGGTTCGTACCGGTGGATGTCGCCGTACGTGCTGCCGGTCGAAGACATTACTCGCCACCTCCGGTGTTACCCGTATTTGGGGACTCGCCGTACTTCAAGATGAAGAACGTGTAGATGACGGTGACGAGGATGCCGAGAATCGTCGCCGAGCCGACCCAGTGTGCCTGAATCGGGACGCCGAGTTCGTGTAGTTCCTTCCGGCCGCCACCGCCGGTGCTCACAGTCGCCACGTCGTCGCCGACGGCGACCGCGCCGAGCATGCCGAGCGCCTCGTGGGGCACGCAGTGGTACTTCGTGATACCGCATCGCGCTCTTCGAAGGTGAACTCGTAGGTACTTCCGGCCTCGGAGACGGCCGCGCCGGAGTCGAGCGACGCGCCCTCGCTCGCGACGACGTTGTGGCCGCCGCCCTCGCCGGTCCACTCCCACGTCACGGTCGTACCGGTGTCGATCCAGATGCCAGCCGGTGCGAACGCAAGGTTCCCGCCGTTGCCGGACGCGCCGACTTCGATGGTGACCTCGCTTTGGCCGCGGAGGTCTTCGTAGCCTCCGTCGACGCCGTCGAGGTGGCCACCGAAGTCGGGTTGAACCTGCGCTCCACCGCCGCCTTCCTGCGCAGCAGCGGTCCCGGCGGCAGCGGTCGCGGCGGCTGTCGCACCGCCAGCCGTTCGGAGAAACTCCCGCCTTTTCATACGGTCGTTCGTCAGGATGGGACGCGCTTAAACCCACCGACTATGCCGTCACGGAGGGTGTTTCCGAGGCGGGTTCGCGTCGGGCTCAGCCCTCAGAACTGGGGGCGTCTCGCTCGGGGGGCTCGATCAGGGACGCGACGTTCTCGTCCCCGTCGAACGTCGGGACGAACTCGGGGCGCGACCCGCCTTCGAGGCCCATGACGCGGAGCCTGTCTCGGTACTCTTCGGCGCGGAAGCGATCCGAGAGTCGGGCGTTCGCCACGACGACGAAGAGGAAAAAGCCGATGACGAGAAAGCCCAGTCCGGCGAGCGGCGCGATAATCGAGTCGAGGTCGGGGAGGATGAGCCACGCCCCGATGAGCGCGAAGCCGCCAAGCAACTGGCCGAACGCGACGATTTGGAGCATCCGATTCCCGAAGTCGCCGGTCCCCTGTGCGACCTCTTCGGGTTCGGGGAGTCTGACGGTCTCGGGCGCGTCGTTCACCTCGAAGTCCTCCATCGAACAGAGCGCGACGGTCGGTTTCACGTCGCGGAGGACGGTCCCCTCGCCCTCGACGCTCCCGTCCGGGTAGACGACGGCGTAGCCCTCGTCTGAGTACGCGAGAATCCGGGGCTCGCCGTCTTCGGTCACGCGTTCGAGGACGGCGAACACCTCGCGAATCGCGACCCGGTAGCGGAGCTCCTGTTCGACGCGGTCGAGCAACTCCTCGCCGACGACCCACGAATCGGGGTCGAACGCGGCGTCCCACTCTTCGGGGGTCATCTTCGCCATGTCGGCCGGGCCGAAGTTCTCGAAGTCGTACTTGGCTTCGACCTCCTCGCGGAGGGCCGCGAGCTCCGCGTCGGACATCGCGGCGTCGGCGTCCGCGTCCGGTGACGAGCCGTCGTCGGCCGGGGCGGAAGACGAGTCTGACATCGCCCCGGAGTAGGGTCCACGCCGGTAAACGTGTTCCGACCCCGAGCGCGTTCGTCGCGGGCGACTCGCCGCGCGACGCTCTGAAACCCGGCGTCCAGTTGGTCCGGCGCTCGAAAACTGTGGTTCGAAACTCGAATCCAAGTCGTTGCGGCCGACGTTCGACCCCCGCTCCGTGGTTTAGCGCTCGAACGGGGCGCAGCGCATCGGTCCCTTTAGGGCCGACCGGGTTCTAACGCCGTGCGATGGCAGACGAGACCACGCTCGCCACGCTCGCCGCGATTACCGTCACGGCCAGCTTCCCGTTTTACCTCTACGGCGCGTGGATAATGATCGACGCCGAGACGGTGTCGTGGGACGTGCTCGTCTACCACCTCAAAATCATCTTCCCCGGGCTCGTGTTGAACACGGTCCCGGTCGTCACCTGGATGCTCCCGCGGCTCTTTCAGCAACTCAACGGCCTCAGCGCCCTCCACGCGATTCTCGGCCTGCAGGCGTACGCGATGCTCATCTTCGCGCTCACGGGAATCGTCCGCATCTTCCAGGCTAAGTGGGAGGCCGACCTCTACCGCGACCCGGACCAGGACGTGTCGCTCGACGACCTCCACGAGAACATGGGCGCGTGGCGCGGCCGCCTCCGCGTCGGCGTTTTCGGCTACGTTATCTTCTGGGTGTTCGCGTGGCTGCTCGGTATCTACCGCTACCTGAGCGGCTACGTGTTCGTCTGAGCGCTCACCACGCCTCGCCGCTGGCGAGGTCGACGTTGTGGTCGAGCTTCGACGAGGGGCAGACGTCTTCGAGCACGCAGGCGTCGCAGTCCGGGTTTCGCGCGTCGCAGACGGCCCGGCCGTGGCTGATGAACAGGTGGGTGAACTGCTGCCAGTCGCGCTCGGGACGACCGGCATCAGGTCCTCCTCGATTCGCTCGGGGTACTCCTCTTCTGTCAGCCCGAGGCGGCGCGAGAGCCGCTGGACGTGGGTGTCGACGACGATGCCCTCGACGATGTCGTGGCCGTGCTGGAGGACGACGTTCGCGGTCTTCCGGCCGACGCCGGCGAGGTCGGTCAGCGCGGACATGGTGTCCGGAACCTCGCCGTCGTGCTTCTCGATGATGTCCGCGCACGCGGAGCGGATGTACTTCGCCTTGTTGTTGTAGTAGGTGATGGAGCTGATGTCGTCGGCCAGTTCCTCCTGGTCGGCGTCGGCGTAGTCGGCGGCGTCGTCGTACTTCTCGAACAGCTCCGCAGTGACCTTGTTGACGCGCTCGTCGGTACACTGTGCCGAAAGCATGACGGGCGATGAGCAGTTCGAGGCGGTTCGAGTAGGAAAGCGAGATGGTGGTGTCGGGGTACTCCTCGTACAGTCGGTCGAGGACCTCCTCGGCCTGCGCCTCGCGGCTTTCGAGTGGCGTGCCCATACCTGTGGGTGCGACCCGGTCGGTTTCAGTCGTTCGGGTTGGGGCGAGGGGTGCGGGTTCCCGACCACCCAGGATTTCTCGCGGTCTAAGAGCCAGCGTTCGGTGTTATCGACACGTCAGTCGTCTAGGCGAACGGAGAGTGAGACCAATGACACCGACCACCGACTCCCGAGGGGACGGCAGTCCGCCGACCGAGACGCGACCCGAACGAATCTCCGAGACGCCGGGGGCACACGACCACCGGCGCGAGCGGTTCGTCGCCGGCGCGTTGCTGTTCGCGTTCGGCCTGCTCGCGTTCATGGGAATCATCACTGCCGAGGCGTTCTATCCCGGCTACAACGCGGGTGTACAGGAGATAAGCGACCTCGGTGCGACGAGGCCACCCAACAGCGTCATCCTCCAGCCGTCGGCGACGATTTTCAACGCGACGATGATACTTTCGGGGCTGTTAGTCCTCGGCGCGAGCTACTTCGCACACCGGGCGTTCCGCGACCGCGTCGTCACCGCCGCCGTCGCCGCGCTCGGCATAGGCATCCTCGGCGTGGGTATCTTCGACGGGAGCGAAGCCCCGATGCACGGGCTGTTCGCGCTCCTGACGTTCTTCGCCGGCGGCGTCTCCGCGGTCGTCGCCGTGCGGGTCATCGAGACCCCGTTCCGATATCTCTCGGTCGCGGTGGGCGGGTTCGTCCTCGCCCTCTTGGTGAGTATCTTCGCGTTCGGCCTCCTCGGTCTCCCGCACCCGCTTTCGTTCCTCGGCGCGGGTGGTCTCGAGCGCTACGTCGCCTACCCGGTGCTCCTGTGGTTCATCGGGTTCGGCGGCTACCTGATGGGGGCCGCGCCGGAGACCGGTTCCGTTGACCCGACCGACTCCGCGCCCGCAAACACGCCCGGCTCCCGCTGACACTCCCGATTCGGTCGCACGAATACCGACGATTTATTATTCACGACCGCGACCCACCAAGCATGTCCGCGCTCGAACTCCCCGGCCGGCGCGAATCGTGGCTGACCGCGGCCGCGACGCTCGGCGGCTACGGTCTCATCCTGACTGCGATGTTCCTCGCGTTGTTCGTGCTTCCGTACTTCGCGTTCGCCGCGTAGTCACTCGGCGGTCGGCGTCACGCGAAAAGCGAAGGCGGAATCGAAGCCCGAAACGGAACGGGACGGAACGCGACTCGCGTCGGTTACGCGAACGCGCGGGAGACTTCCGTCTCGTCCGAGGCTTCCTGCTGAATCTTCTCCCAGGCGTCGAGGAAGTCCTGCATGTATATCTCCGTGCGGTCGTCGCGGATAGCGAACATCCCTGCCTCCGTACAGACGGCCTTGATGTCGGCACCGGAGGCGTTGTCGGCCATCTCGGCGAGTTCGACGAAGTCCACGTCGTCGGAGACGTTCATCTTCCGGGTGTGAATCTGGAAGATTATCTCGCGGCCGTCCTCGTTCGGCTTGGGCACCTCGATGAGGCGGTCGAACCGACCGGGCCGGAGAATCGCGGGGTCGAGCATGTCGAAGCGGTTGGTCGCCGCGATGATGCGGATGTTGCCGCGCTCGTCGAAGCCGTCCATCTCGGCGAGCAGTTGCATCATCGTGCGCTGGACCTCGGCGTCGCCGGAGGTCTTCGAGTCCGTGCGCTTCGAGGCGATGGCGTCGATCTCGTCGATGAAGATGACGGCGGGTTCGTTCTCGCGGGCGACCTCGAACAGGTCGCGGACGAGCTTCGCGCCCTCGCCGATGAACTTGTGCACCAGCTCGGAGCCGGCCATCTTGATGAACGAGGCGTTCGTCTGGTTGGCGACGGCCTTCGCGAGCATCGTCTTGCCCGTGCCCGGCGGGCCGTACAGGAGCACGCCGGACGGCGGGTCGATGCCCACCTTCTCGAACATCTCGGGGCGGTCGAGCGGCATCTCGACCGTCTCGCGGACCTCCTGCATCTGCTCTTCGAGTCCGCCGATGTCCTCGTAGGTCACGTCGGGGCTGTGTTCGACCTGCATCACGCGCGCCCGGACGTCCGTCTCCTTGTCGAGCCGCTTGACGATGGAGAGAGAGTTGTTCACGGCGACGCGCGCGTCGGGTTCGAGCTCCTCGCGCATCTCGTCTGTCACTTCGGTGAGGGCCTCTTGGTTGTTACCGTGCTGCTTGATGATGACCCCCTCGTCGGTGATTTCCTGAACCGTCGCAACGAAGAGCGGCGACTGCTTGAGCTTCTTGTTCTCGTGGGTAAGTCGCTCAAGCTTCTGTTGATACTTGTTGTTCTCGGCGTTCGTGTCGAGGAGCTTGTCGCGCATCTCCTCGTTCTGCGTTTCGAGAACTTCGAGCCGCTCTTGAAGGGCGGTGATCTTCTCCTGCTGCGACGCCGAGTCCTTATCGTAGGGGAGGTCGACGTCGTCCACAGTATCGGTCATCATCCGGCATAGGGTGCAGGTTCATAAGAGGCTTCGGGTGTGTGAGGGATTCGCCGCCTAGGGGGCGTCTCCCGCCCGGATGACGAGTCTGACGTGCGTCACATAAATTCCTAGTCGGTAATAATTCTGGATAGCAAATATTATCTAATAGCATCGCTTGGTGTCTCGTACGATGAGCACTACGGAAGCAGTCGAACGCGAGTCCGAACCCGAGTCAGACGACCGCTGGGAATCGGTTCGGGACATGCCCCCGAGCGCGAAGTTGGTCGCGAAGATTCTCGACTACGAGGACACGCTCACCCAGAGTCAAATCGCCGAAGAATCGCTTCTGCCCCCGCGTACCGTCCGCTACGCGCTCTCCCGACTGGAAGACGAGGGCGCGGTCGACTCCCGGTTTTCGTTCTCCGACGCGCGCAAGCGCCTCTACACGCTCAACATTTAAATCCGAACGCGCGGCCACGTCGTCGCATGTCTTCGCCCGCTCCCGATGCCGTCGGCCGCGCGCTCTCCGCGCTCGCCGACACCGATGGCGGTTCCTGTGGCTACGAGTCGCGCCCGCCCACCGAAGTCGTCGCCGAGGCGCGAACCGCCTTCGAATCGCTTCATTCTGCCGCCCGGTTTCTCTCCGACGGGGGCGAACTGACGCTCCGCCGAGCGGTCGGTGAGGCCGCCCGTCGCGGACATCACGACTGCGCGCGCACCGGGCGGACGCTCCTCGCGGACCTCGACCGTCTACGCGGCGCGCTCGGCGACCCGGCCGACGAGTCGGAGCGGGGTTCCCGTGCCACTCAGCGGCGACCGCGGGACGCCGACCACTTTCGCTCCGGTCGCACAACCGTTTTCAGCGGCGGTGGCGAACCGGTTGATAGATGACACGGGTGATACACACCGGCGACACCCACATCGGGTATCAGCAGTACCACTCGCCGGAGCGCCGACAGGACTTCCTCGACGCCTTCGAGCGAGTCGTCGCGGACGCGCTCGACGGGGACGTGGACGCCGTCGTCCACGCGGGCGACCTCTACCACGACCGCCGTCCCGAACTCCCCGACCTCCTCGGGACGCTCGCTGCGCTCCGCCGTCTCGACGACGCTGGGATACCCTTCCTCGCCATCGTCGGCAACCACGAGTCGACCCGCGGGGGGCAGTGGCTCGACCTCTTCGAGCGCCTCGGACTGGCGACGAGACTCGGACGCGACCCCCACGTCGTCGGCGACGTGGCCTTCTACGGTCTCGACCACGTCCCGCGCTCGCGCCGAGACGAACTCGACTACCAGTTCGAACCGCACGACGCCGAGCGCGCGGTGCTCGTCGCCCACGGTCTGTTCACGCCCTTCGCGCACGCCGACTGGGAGACCGAAACCGTCCTCGCCGAGTCGAACATCGACTTCGACGCGATCCTCCTCGGCGACAACCACGTCCCCGATACCGCCGAACTTGACGAGACGTGGGTGACCTACTGCGGGTCGACCGAACGCGCGAGCGCGAGCGAGCGCGACCCACGCGGGTACAACCTCGTTCAGTTCGCGCCCGACGAGGTCGACATCCGCCGTCGCACCCTCGAAACACGCCCGTTCGCCTTCGTCGAGGTCGACCTCGCCGGCGACGAGGGCATCGAGCGCGTCCGCCAGCGCGTCCGCGAGTTCGACCTCGAAGACGCGGTCGTCATCGTCGAACTGCGGGGCGAGGGTGAGACCGTCACCCCCGCGGCGGTCGAATCGTTCGCCGTCGAGGAGGGCGCGCTCGTCGCCCGCGTCAACGACAAGCGCGACATCGACGACGACGGCGAACTGGCGACCGACGTGACCTTCGCCGACCCCGACGACGCGGTGCGCGAGCGGGTCCGCGAGATGGGTCTGTCGAGCGCCGCGCTCGACGTGGACGAGACGGTGCGCGCGAGCAAGGTCGCCGACTCGAACGTCCGCGACGAGGTCCGCGAGCGCGTCGAATCGCTGCTTTCGGACGACCCCGGAGCCTTCGTCGCCGCCGAGCGCGAGAGCGACGCCGAGGACGAGAACAAGGACGAGAATTCGGAGGGCGTCGAAGACGCGACCGAGTCCGACACAGAAACGGCGACCGAGACCACCGCTGAAACGACGACTGAATCCGACTCGGAGGCCGCCGCGGACCCGGCGGCGAGCCGCGACAGTTCGCTGGGTGATTTCGCGTGAGGTTCACCCGCATCGCCATCCGGAACTTCAAACCTTACGAGGACGCCGAACTCGACCTCCGAGACGGCGTTACGGTCATCCACGGCGTCAACGGCAGCGGCAAGTCGTCGCTCCTCGAAGCGTGTTTCTTCGCGCTCTACGGCTCGAAGGCGCTCGCGGGGACGCTCGAAGACGTGGTGACCACGGGCGCGGACGACGCCGAAATCGCGCTCGAATTCGTTCACGACGGCGGCGAGTACCGCATCGACCGCCGGGTTCGCGTCTCCGGCGACCGCGCGACCACCGCCAAATGCGTCCTCGAAGGCCCCGAGGGAACCGTCGAGGGTGCGCGCGACGTTCGCCGGCACGTCGCGTCGCTCCTGCGGATGGACGCCGAGGCGTTCGTGAACTGCGCGTACGTCCAGCAGGGCGAGGTCAACAAGCTCATCAACGCGACGCCGAGCCAGCGCCAGGACATGATAGACGACCTCCTCCAACTCGGAAAGCTCGAGACGTACCGCGAGCGCGCCGGCAATGCCCGGCTCGGCGTCGAAGACGTGCTGACGAAAAAGCGGAGCGTCCTCGAAGACGTCGAGTCGCAAATCGAGACGAAAGAGGAGGCGGACCTCCACGCGACGCTCAACGCGCTCGAATCCGAACTCGACTCCCTCGACGAGGAGATTTCGAACTACGAGGCCCAGCGCGACAAGGCGAAGTCGGCGCTCGACGCCGCCGAGGCGACGCTCGACGAACACGCCGAAAAGCGGGAGCGACTCGACGAGGTCGAGTCGGCAATCGAGGACCTGACCGCGAAAATCTCCGCAGACGAGACGAAGCGCGACGACCTCTCGGAGCGAATCCGCGAACTCGACGCCGCCATCGACGACCTCGAATCCGACATCGACGACGCCCTCGACCGGGCCGACCTCGACGACGCGAGCGACGAGGCGATTGCCGACGCGCGGGAGGCGCTTTCGGAGCGCGAATCCGAACTGCGTGACGACCTCTCCGAGGCGCGGACGCGGGCGCAGGCGTTCGAGACGCAGGCCGAGCGGCTCGCCGAGCGCGCCGACGACCTCGAATCGCGCGCCGAGGAGAAACGCGAGGCCGCCGACGCCGACGCGGAGACCGCCGCCGACGCCGAGCGAGAACTCGAATCGTTCCGCGAGACGCGCACGGAGCTTCGGTCGTCGCTCGACGACGCCGAAGCGCGGTTCGAAGACGCCCCCGTCGAACTCGGTGAGGCAGCCGACCTCCTCGAACAACGACGCGAGGCGCGGTCCGACGCCCGCGAGTCGCTCGCGGAGACGGAGACCGAACTGAAGAACGCGCGCGAGCGCCTCGCCGAGGCCGAGCGCCTCCGCGACGCGGGCAAGTGCCCCGAGTGCGGGCAGCCGGTCGAGGGCTCGCCCCACGTCGACGCCATCAGCGAGCGCGAGGCCGCCGTTGAATCGCTGGAAGCCGACCTCGACTCGCTCGAATCGGACGTCGAGTCGCGCTCGGCGGCCGTCGAGGCGGCCGAAGCACTGGTCGAAATCGAGAACCGCGCGGGCTCTCAGCGCGACAAACTCGACCTCGTCGAAGAACGTATCGCCGACCGCGAGGAGACCGTCGAGAGCCGCCGCGAGGCCGCCGAAGAAAAGCGCGAGGCGGCCGCGGAACTCGAAGCTGAGGCCGAAGAAAAGCGCGAGGCTGCGACGACACAGGCCGAGCGAGCCGAGGAAGTCGCAGAGACGGTCGAATCGCTCGAAGCAGACCTCAAATCCCTCGACGAGCGGCGCGACAGGCTCGACCGCGTCGAATCGCTGGTCGAGACGCGGGCCGAGAAAATCGACACTCGGGACCGGCTCCGCGAGAAACGCGAGACGCTCGCAGAGGTGAACCGCGAGCGCCGCGAACACCTCCAAGAGCGTCGCGAGCGCCGTGACGAACTCCGCGAGACGGTTGACGAGGTGGCGGTCGAGGGGGCGAGACAGCGCAAGGAGAACGCCGCGGAGTACCTCGAACGGGTCGAAGACGAAGTGCTCCCCGAACTACGAGACAAGCGCGACGAACTCCAGAGCCGCGTCGGCGGCGTCGAGGCCGAACTCGAACAGTTGGACGGCCTCCGGGAGCGCCGTGAACATCTCTCCGAGCGCGTCGACGCCCTCGAATCGATCCACGAGGAGGTGTCGACGCTCGAATCGACCTACGGTGACCTCCGAGCGGAGCTTCGCCAGCGCAACGTCGAGGTGCTCGAACGGATGCTCAACGAGACGTTCGACCTCGTCTACGCCAACGACGCCTACTCGCGCATCCGACTCGACGGCGAGTACGGCTTGACGGTGTTCCAGAAGGACGGCACCGCGCTCGAACCCGAACAGCTCTCGGGCGGCGAGCGTGCCCTGTTCAACCTCAGCCTCCGGTGTGCCATCTACCGACTTCTCGCCGAGGGCATCGACGGCGTGGCCCCGCTCCCGCCGCTCATCCTCGACGAGCCGACGGTCTTCCTCGACGACGGCCACGTCTCGCGGTTGGTCGACCTCGTCGAGGACATGCAGAACCGCGGCGTCAAGCAGATTCTCATCGTCAGTCACGACGACGAACTGGTCGGCGCGGCCGACGACCTCGTCCGCGTGGAGAAGAACCCGACGACGAACCGCTCGACGGTCGAGCGGACTGACGCGCCGACCGTCGAGAGCGTGCTCGCGGACGACTGAGAGCGGTCGTCCCTCTCTCGGCGCTTATTCGCCGGCTCGCAACAGTGCAACCCCTTCTTTCGCGGCATCGGTCGCCTCGTAGCCGCGCTCCCCGTAGACCGTGGTCTCGGCGACGAGGCCGGCGACTCGGAACTCGGTCAGGAGGCCGTGGAGGTCGCTCTCGCAGAGGTCGTAGGCCCCGAGGAGGTCGACCACGGGGAGCGGCCCGCGGTCGACGAGGTCGACGAGCAGGCCCAGTCCGCGTTCGGTCGGGACCGCGACGAGGATTTTCCGGACCGACTCGGGGACGGCGCGCGCGGCGGTTTCGAGCGGGGACTCGCCGCTCACGGCTTCGAGGTCGTCGTTCGGCAGGTACTGCTCCTCGCCGGTCTTCGGGTCGCGGACGCGGCTGGCGTCGCTCGACTGCTTAACGAGGAGATACGTCCGGCCGTCTGGCCCGCGGACGGTTCGCATATGTCTCGGCGAAGGGCACGGTGACTGTTAGCGGTTGCGCTCGGGAGCGTCTTCGTCGGTGTCGCTTACGTCACCGGCGTCTGCATCGTCCTCGTCGTCTGCGTCATCCGATCCGTCTGCATCGTCCTCGTCGTCCTGCCACTCCCCTCGCTTGAACTCCCGGTAGATGGAGTAGACGCGGACGAGCACGACCGCGCCGAACAGAAACAGGCCGCCGCCGAGGAGCGTGTCGCCGCGGAAGTAGACGAGCATCGGGCCGACCGTGACTCCCGCGAGGCCGACGTTCGCCAGGACGACGCTCGCCCAGAACAACCGGGCGACCTCGGGGTTCACGTCAGGGGAGAACTCTGGCGCGTCGTCGCCGTCACCCTCCGGGTCGTCGCTGTCACCGTCCGCGTCTTCGCCGGGGATGCGAACGCGGGGAATCGTCGGGAGCTCCTTCTCGGGATTGCCCCAGCGAGCTTCCGGGTCACCCCAACGGGCCTCGGGGTCGCCCCACCGTTTTTCGGGGTCGATTTTCGAGGCCATGTCCGACGAGGGACGCTCCGCGTCGTCGTCCCCGTCGGTCGCGTCGGCGGGTGTCTCCTCGCGTCGCTCGTCGTCCGTCACGCTCGCGTCGAGACGCCGTGCCGAGAAAAAGTGTCCGTTTCGGCCGAGTCAGGCGCAGTCGTCGAGGCGCATCGACCGCGATGCCTCGACCCACGCGAGTGGGTTCTCCGCGTCATAGAACACCACGCCACCGTCGATATCGTAGGATTCGACCGTCTCGGCTCCCGTCGGACCAGCCGGTCCGTCGCCGTCGATCGTGCCATCCCACCGCTCCGGAGTTGCGTGGTCGGTCATATCGTGTGACAAGGAATGTCACACACGGATATATGTCTTTCCGTGGTTCGGGGTGCGGTTCGTGGAAACGCCGGGGTTTTTAGCCGCGCCATCGAAGCGACTGGCATGACGCAGACGGGTCTGACCGACTTCGGGGGGAACGACGCCGACGGCGCGGGCGACGCGCGGCCTGACGAGGAGGCCGCCATCGTCGCCGGCGACGCCGGCCAGCACGTCTCCGACGTCATCGACACGGACGAGGTGCGGTTTCCCGACCCGGACGGGACGGTCGAACTGGCCGTCACGCAGGTCGACTACACCATCGAGGGCGCGGGCCGAGACGAGTACCCGGTGATTCACATCTTCGGTCGGACGGCGGACGACGAGACCGAACACGTCCGCGTGCTCGGGTTCCGGCCGTACTTCTACGCGCCCACGGACAGCCTCGACGACGACGCCCTCGACAAAGACGTAATCACCGGTACCGAGGACGGTTTCGAGAGTATTCGCGGCCAGGAACTGACGAAGATATTCGGTCGCACCCCCCGCGACGTCGGCCAGATTCGCGACGAGTTCGACCACTACGAGGCGGACATCCTCTTCCCGAACCGCCTGCTCATCGACAAGGACATCAAAAGCGGCGTCCGCGTCCCGGAGCGCCGCCTCGAAGACGGGACGATTCAGATTCCCCACCAGGAAGTCGCGCCCGCGGAGGTCGACGCGAACCTCCGGGTGAACACCTTCGACATCGAGGTCAACGACCGGAACGGCTTCCCCGAGGAGGGAGAAGAGCCGATTATCTGTCTGACCAGCCACGACTCCTACCGCGACGAGTACGTCGTCTGGCACGCCGTCGCCGAAGACGGCCTCGGCAAGCGCCCCGACTCACTGCCGAACTACGACTTCCTCGGGGAGGACGCGGACGTGGAGGTCAGGACGTTCGACGAGGAGGCCGAGATGCTCGACGCCTTCCTTACCTACATCGAGGAGACCGACCCGGACATCCTCACCGGGTGGAACTTCGAGGACTTCGACGCGCCGTACTTCCTCGACCGGTTGGAGGAGGTCGACCCGACGACCGACCTGAACCTCGACTACAACCGCATGTCGCGGCTCGGCGAGGTCTGGCGCGGCGGCTGGGGCGGCCCGGACATCAAAGGGCGCGTCGTCTTCGACCTGCTGTACGCCTACAAGCGCACCCAGTTCACCGAACTCGAATCCTACCGCCTCGACGCGGTCGGCGAACTCGAACTCGACGCGGGCAAGGAGCGCTACTCGGGCGACATCGGCGACCTCTGGGAGGAAGACCCCGAGCGCCTGCTCGAATACAACCTCCGCGACGTGGAGCTGTGCGTCGAAATCGACCGGAAACAGGACATCATCGCCTTCTGGGACGAGGTGCGGACGTTCGTCGGCTGTAAGCTCGAAGACGCGCCGACGCCCGGCGACACCGTCGACATCTACGTGCTCCACAAGGTCCACGGCGAGTTCGCGCTCCCCTCGAAGGGCAAACAGGAGTCGGAAGACTACGAGGGCGGTGCCGTCTTCGACCCCATCACCGGCGTCAAGGAGAACGTCACGGTGCTCGACCTGAAGTCGCTGTACCCGATGTGCATGGTGACCATCAACGCGTCGCCGGAGACGAAAGTCGACCCCGAGAGCTACGACGGCGAGATGTTCCGCGCGCCCAACGGGACGCACTTCCAGCAGGAGCCCGACGGTATGATTCGGGAGATGGTCGACGAACTCCTCACCGAGCGGGAGGAAAAGAAGTCGCTGCGGAACTCCCACGACCCCGGCTCGTCGGAGTACGAGCAGTTCGACCGCCAGCAGGCCGCGGTGAAGGTCATCATGAACTCGCTGTACGGCGTGCTGGGCTGGGACCGCTTCCGCCTCTACGACAAGGAGATGGGCGCGGCGGTGACGGCGACCGGCCGGAAGGTCATCGAGTTCACGGAGCAGGCCGCGAACCAAATCGGCTACGACGTGGCCTACGGCGACACCGACAGCGTGATGCTCGAACTCGGCCCCGACGTGTCGAAAGAAGAAGCCATCGAGCAGTCGTTCGACATCGAGGAGCACATCAACGCCGCCTACGACGACTTCGCGCGCGACGAGTTGGGCGCGGACGAACACCGCTTCCAAATCGAGTTCGAGAAGCTCTACCGGCGGTTCTTCCAGGCAGGGAAAAAGAAGCGCTACGCGGGCCACATCGTCTGGAAGGAGGGCAAGGACGTCGACGACATCGACATCACTGGCTTCGAGTACAAGCGCTCGGACATCGCGCAGATAACGAAGGAAGTCCAGAAGAACGTCATCGACATGATCGTCCACGGCGAGGAGACGGAAGTCATCAAAGACTACCTCCACGACATCATCACCGACTTCGAGTCGGGGAACCTGCCGCTCGAACAGGCCGGCATCCCCGGCGGAATCGGCAAGCGCCTCTCGGCGTACGAGACGCCGACCGCACACGTCCGCGGCGCGCAGTACGCCAACGCCTTCCTCGGGACGAACTTCGGGCGGGGCTCGAAGCCGAAGCGGGTCTACCTCAAGAAAGTCCACCCGTCGTGGTTCCGCGAGATGGAGTCCGGCGGGTTCGACCCGCAGGTCGACGACCGCTACCGCGAGTTCAAGCGCGACCCCGACGTCATCTGCTTCGAGTACGCAGACCAGATTCCGGAAGAGTTCGAAGTCGACTGGGAGACGATGCTCACCAAGACGCTCGAAGGGCCCATCTCCCGCGTCATCGAGGCGCTCGGCATGTCGTGGGACGAGGTGAAAAGCGGGCAGGAACAGACCGGCCTCGGGAGCTTCATGTGAGCGGTCGTATCACCGAGTAATGAAACTATATTCGGTTACATAGAGGACGGCACCGTAACGTTGTTCGGCTGTCCGAAACCCGGACGCCCGTCGCGAATCGGCGCAATTCTTTTTGGATTTGAAAACAAATTTTCTTTCTACAAAAGGTGGCGGGGGTGAATGCGCAAGCATTATGGGCGATACTCCCCACCGTTCGAGTACGAGGCAACGAACCAACGATGGCAACTCTCGAGATCAAGAACCTCCACGCACGAGTCGCGGAGGAAGACGGTGAGCAGATTCTGCGAGGTGTCGACCTGGAAGTCAAATCCGGCGAGATCCACGCGCTGATGGGTCCCAACGGGTCCGGCAAGTCTACGACTTCTAAAATCATCGCCGGCCACCCCGCCTACGAAGTAACCGACGGCGAAATCCTCCTCCACCTGGAGGACGACGACTTCGGCGACCTCGAAATTCCGGACGACGCCCGCACGTGGAACCTTCTGGAACTGGAGCCGAACGAGCGCGCCGCGCTCGGCATCTTCCTCGGCTTCCAGTACCCCGCGGAAATCGAGGGCGTCACCATGACGAACTTCCTCCGCACCGCGCTCAACGCGAAGATCGACGAGCGCGAGGAGCTCCTGTTCGGCGAGGACGACGAGGAAGAAGAAGAGGAAGCCGGCTACGACACCTCCCCGATGGAGGGTAACGTCGACGACGGCGAAGTCGGTGTCGCCGAGTTCCAGAAGCTCCTCAAAGAGAAGATGGAGCTTCTCGACATGGACGAGAAGTTCATGCAACGCTACCTCAACGCCGGCTTCTCCGGCGGCGAGAAGAAACAAAACGAGGTCCTTCAGGCCGCGATTCTCGAACCGTCGATTGCGGTTCTCGACGAGATCGACTCCGGTCTCGACATCGACCGCCTGCAGGACGTCTCGAAGGGTATCAACGCGCTGCGCGACGAGCAGGGCACGGGTATCCTCCAGATCACTCACTACCAGCGTATCCTCGAATACGTCGAGCCGGACCACGTCCACATCATGCTGGACGGCAAGGTCGTCAAGAGCGGCGACGCCTCGCTCGCGTCCGAACTCGAAGACAAGGGCTACGACTGGGTCCGTGAGGAAGTGTACGAAGCCGCGTAATCCCCCAACATCATGAGTTCCGACCAAGACCACCTCAAAGAGACAGACACGGAAGCTCGCTTCGAGTTCAAGAAGGAGCAGAAGGCCGCGTTCGTGGCCGAGAAGGGTCTCACCGAAGAGACCATCCGCGTCATCTCGGAGGACAAAGACGAGCCCGAATGGATGCTCGAGCGCCGCCTTCGCGCGCTCAAGCAGTACCAGAAGATGCCGATGCCGACCGACTGGCCCGGCCCAGCCTGACCTCTCCGAGGTCGACGGTGGACGAAATCGTCCCGTACATCCGACCCGACGTGGAAGTCCGCGGCGGCGTCGACGACTGGCGCGACCTGCCGGACGACATCAAGGACACCTTCGACAAACTGGGTATCCCGGAAGCCGAGAAGAACGCCCTCTCGGGCGTCGGCGCCCAGTACGAGTCCGAAGTCGTCTACCAGAACATGCAGGAGCGCTGGGAGGAGAAAGGCGTCGTCTTCATGAACATGGACCAAGCGGTCCAGGAGCACGAAGACATCGTCAAGGAGTACTTCATGACGAAGTGCGTCCCCCCGAGCGACAACAAGTTCGCCGCGCTTCACGGCGCAATCTGGTCCGGCGGCTCGTTCGTCTACGTCCCCGAGGACGTGACGGTCGAGATGCCGGTGCAGGCGTACTTCCGCATGAACTCCGAGGGCATGGGCCAGTTCGAGCACACGCTCATCGTCGCGGAGAAGGGCTCCGAAGTCCACTACATCGAGGGCTGTTCGGCCCCGAAGTACTCCGCGTTCAACCTCCACTCCGGCGGCGTCGAAGTGTTCGTCGGCGAGGACGCCCACGTCCAGTACTCGACCGTCCAGAACTGGTCGAAGAACACCTACAACCTCAACACCAAGCGCGCCATCGTCGAGAAGGGCGGCCGCATGGAGTGGATTTCGGGCTCGATGGGCTCGAAGGCAACCATGCTCTACCCGGCCTCGATTCTGAAGGGCCGCGGCGCCTCCGACAACCACATCACCATCGCCTTCGCGGGCGAGGGTCAGAACATCGACACCGGCGCGAAGGTGTACCACAACGCCCCCGAGACGAAGTCGACCATCGAGTCGAAGTCCATCTCGAAGGACGGCGGCCGCACGAACTACCGCGGTCTCGTCCACATCGCCAACGGCGCGAAGAACTCCTCGACCGCGGTCGAGTGTGACGCGCTCATGTTCGACAACGAGTCCACCTCGGACACGATGCCGTACATGGAGATTAACGAGTCGCACGGTCGACGTCGCCCACGAGGCGACCGTCGGCAAGATCGGCGACGAGGACATCTTCTACCTCCAGTCGCGCGGTCTCGACGACGACGACGCGAAGCAGATGATCGTCTCCGGGTTCATCGAACCCATCACGGAGGAACTGCCCATCGAGTACGCGGTCGAACTCAACCGACTCGTCGAACTCGAAATGGAGGGTAGCCTCGGATAACCAATGAGTGCGCAACTTCCCGCAAACCTGTCCGCAGAGACGGTACGAGAGATTTCGGACGCACGGGACGAGCCGGAGTGGCTCCTTGAGGCCCGCCTCGAAGCGCTCGAAGCACTCGACGAGCTCGAACTGCCGGACGTCATCCAGACGCCCGGTCGCCGCTGGACGAACCTCGAAGCGCTCGACTTCGAGTCGCTCGTCGACCCGCTGAACCAGGCCGACGAGACGACCCGCGAGTCGCCCGAGGGCGTCGTCGTCCTCCCCTTCACGGAGGCGCTCGACGAGTACGGCGACCTCATCGAGGAGCGCTTCGGCTCCGTCGTCGACCCCAAGTCGAACTACCTCACCGCCCTCTCGGCGGCGCTGTTCACGACGGGCACGTTCATCTACGTCCCCGAGGGCGTCGACGCCGAGGACGTGAAGATTCGCGCCGAGATGAACTCTCGGTCGCTGTTCAGCCACACGCTCGTCGTCACCGAGAAGTCGTCGTCGGTCACCATCCTCGAAGCCGTCGAGTCCGGCGACAGCGTCGACGACGCGCGGTACTTCTCGAACCTCGTCGAGATCGACGCGGGCGAGAACTCGTACGTCCAGTACGGCTCCCTGCAGAACCTCGACGAGGAGACGTACACGTACTCGCTCAAGCGCGCCGACGCCGACACCTACTCGACCGTCAACTGGATCGAGGGGAACCTCGGCTCGCGGCTCACCCGCAGCGACGTCGAGACCGAACTCAACGGCGAGGCCTCGGAGACGAAAATCGTCGGTGCGTTCTTCGGTCACGACGACCAGCACCTCGACGTGAACGCCCGCGTCTGGCACAAAGCCGAGAACACGACGGCCGACCTCGTGACCCGCGGCGTCCTCGACGACGAGGCGCGCTCGGTGTACGAGGGCGTTCAGGACGTCGGCCGCGACGCGTGGAGTACGAACTCCTACCAGCGCGAGAACACGCTGATGCTCTCGGACCAGTCCGAGGCCGACGCGTCGCCGAAGCTCATCATCAACAACCACGACACCGAGGCGTCCCACGCCGCCTCCGTCGGGCAGGTCGACGCCGAGGACCTCTTCTATATGGTCTCTCGGTCCGTTCCCGAAGAACAGGCCCGTAACATGCTCGTGGAGGGTTTCTTCGTGCCCGTCCTCGAAGAGATTGCAGTCGACGAGTTCCGCGACGACCTCGAAGAGCTCATCGCCGCGCGGCTGCGCTGAGGCGCGCCCGATAGCTCGCTGCTTTATTCTCAGATTTTATATATTCTGTCTTCCGCGGAGCGGCAGATAGTCGGAAAACAGTCGTTCCGGCGTGATACTCCCGGATGACGGTCCGTCACGAAACTGTCTATCTACCAATGTTTTTGCTTGCACTCGACGTATTCTCTCCCGTCCGGGGTGGAGTACAACCGTCCAACCGGAGGGAGTACAATGTCAAGCAACAACGACGGAGAGTCATTCCGATACGACGCCGAGGTTCGCCCCGGTGAGAAACGACACATCATGTACGAGGTGGGAGAGTCCTTCCTCGGTGACCCGATAGAGATTCCGGTCACAATCATCAACGGTGTGAACAAGGGACCGCGGGTGTTCGTGAGTGCGGCGATGCACGGTGACGAAGTCAACGGCGTAAAAGTCGTCCAGGAGGTGGCAGACCGCTACGATCCACAGGAACTGTCCGGAACTATCGTCTGCCTGCACGTCCTCAACGTGCCGGGCTACCGCGCGCACCTGCGGTACCTGCCCATCTACGACCGCGACCTGAACCGGTCGTTCCCCGGGTCCGAGAACGGAAACGAAGGAAAACGCATCGCCAAGGTCATCTACGACCGATTCGTCTCCAACTGCGACATCGGTGTGGACTTCCACACGTCGACGCGGAACAAAGTGACCATCTTCCACACGCGCGCGGACATGAGCGACCCCGCAGTGGCCGAGGTTGCGAACGCCTTCCTCTCGACTATCGTCCTCGACGGGGCCGGTGCCGAGGGGATGATGCGGCGTGTCGCGTCGGAAGACGGGATTCCGACCATCACCGTCGAGATGGGCGAGGCCCACCGGTATCAACCGGCGATGGTCGACCTCGCGCTCGAAAACTTGCACAACCTCTTTGCCTACTTCGGCCTGATAGACGAGGAGTTCGAGACCGAACCGGCGTGGCAACGCATCGTCGGGCCGAAAGAGAAGAAGTGGATTCGGTCGACTGCGGGCGGGTGGGTAGATATGGACTGGGGGCCGTACCCGATCGTCGAGGAGGGGAACTCCGTCTGTACCATCTCTGACCACTTCAAACGCGAAGAACACGTCGTCGAAGCACCCTTCACGGGACTCGTCATCGGGATGGCCGCGAACCCGATAACCGTCCCCGGGCAGATTATCGCGCACGTCGTCTCTATCGACGACGACGACCGGAAGGTCATCGAGCAAATCGTCGACGAACAAGGATACAGCAGAATTGGCACCTACCACTGGATGGGTCGCCGCACGACGCCGAACGAGGACGTAGAACGGGCCCGAAGAGGCTCGACGACTCCCGAGGAGTCCGAGACGGACGAGTCGGAACCCGAAAGGGGAACCGCTTAAGTTCGTAACAGACTCACCTCTGAGTATGACTCAGCTGGTATCGCACGCAAACGGAGGACGCCGCCGATGAGCGTCGGGTATCAGGTCACGTCGGACCACCAACTCGCTCGGCTGCTCCAAATCGGAATCGTCCTCGAAGAAGTCGTGGAGGCGCGCGCCTACCACCACTACGAAGAGCTCGACGACGAGGAACTCGACGAAGAGATTCGTGACCTCCTGTCGCACGCCGCCGAAGAGTCGGCCGACCACCGAAACCGACTCGAAGCGGTCATCGAGCGTTTAGACGTCGACAGCGTCCCCTTCGAGGAGATCGAGGCGCTGGTCGAGGCCCAGTACGGCCAGACGAAACCCGAGGACTTCGACGGCGTTCTCTACGACCAGCTCTGTAACGAGGAGACCGCCTACAAGTTCTACGACGACGTCATCGAGGCCATCGAGGCGAGCGAGGTACAGTTCTCTATCGACCGCGAGGAACTCGTCGCGACGCTGTCGTCGATTCGCGAGGAGGAGGCCGAGGGCGTAGAAGAAGTGACGCGAATCATGGAAGACCGCGAGTGAAACGATGAACACGGCAGACCAATACGTCAAGGCGATTTACCTGCTGCAGGAGATGGACGAACGGCCCGGCAGCCACCGGCGCGCTCGCGGACATGATGGAGGTGAGCCCGGCGAGCGCGAACGAGATGATCGGCAAGCTCGAATCCCGCGGCCTCGCCGAACACGAGAAGTACAAGGGCGTCACCCTCACCGACGAGGGCATCGTCCGCGCCCGCGACGCGCTCCAGACCTACTGCATCATCGAGCGCTTCCTGTCGAACGTCCTCGACGTCGAGGAGTTCCGCGCGGAGGCCCGCGAACTCGAACCCGTCATCGACGGGATGATCGCGGAGCGACTCGACACCATCATCGACCGCAACTCCGAGTGTCCCGACTGCTTCGACCCCGAGACGGACGCCTGCGAGTATCTCGACGTGTGCGGCGCGGAACCCGAGACGGAGACGGAAGCCGCCGATTAGTCGCCGACGACGACCGACCGGAACCGAAGCGTTTTCATTTACCAGCGGACAACCGACGAGTGGACGACATCACCGAAGTCCCGTGGTGTAGTGGCCAATCATAGCGGCCTTTGGATTGGTACGGTTCAATGCGTGCCGAGAAGATAGCCGCTGACGGCGGTTCGAATCCGCCCGGGACTACTCGACACTTCTCCGACGACCTACCGCGAAGAGCGTGGCGCTTCGCCGCCGAGCGATTTTTATCGGCACACAATGACAGTACACTAACGTGTCTCTGCTGCATCCGGTGTCGGCCGCTCGCCACCTCGCGTACACCCTCCACTACGCGCTCGTTCGGGCGAACTACGAGCGACGGCTCGTCGCCACGAAGAAACACGTCGGGCGGACGAGTTTCAGGAGCTACGAACTGTACAACCGCCACGGCGAGGACGTGCTCTTGCAGGCGCTGTTGCTCGACCTCGACGGCGGCGACGTCGTGGTCGACGTGGGCGCGAACACGGGGACTTACACACTCGCGGTCGCGGCCAGTGACCCCTCGGCGCAGGTCGTCGCCGTCGAACCCCATCCCGAGGTCGTCGACCAGTTGCGGGCGAACGTCGAGGTCAACGACTTCGGCGACCGGGTCGACCTCCTCGACTGCGGCCTCGGCGACGCCGACGAGACGCGGGCGTTCCACCTGTCGAGCTACGACGAACTGGGTTCGTTCTCGCGGGACCACGCGAGCGCGTGGACGGCGCGGGTCGTCGACACGGCGTCGGTGCCGATGCGGCGGCTCGACTCGCTCGTCGATTCCGGGACGGTCCCGCCGCCGGACCACCTGAAAGTCGACGTCGAAGGGTTCGGGCTGAACGTGCTCCGGGGGGCGGAGGCGGTCCTCCGGGAGCACCGGCCGACGGTGTATTTCGAACTGCACGACGCCCGCGGGAGCCACGACGAGGCGGCGGCGAAGGCCCTGCTCCGCGAGGCGGGCTACGAACTGGTCCCGGTCCGCGAGGGCTGGGTCTGCGAGCCGCGGGCGCGGACAGACGCGACCCAGTCTGGGTAGTCGGTGGGGAGTCGGGCCGAATCGGTTATTCGAGGACGAAGTTCACGCGCTCGTGTGCCGAGCCTTGGGTCGTCCGGCCGGTGACGGACACCGCGCCGATGTCGCCCGTCGATTCGACGTGTGTCCCGGCGCAGGCGGTTCGGTCGAAGGGGTCGTCCGCGTCGCCGATTTCGACGATTCGGACCTCGCGAATCGAGTCCGGAAGCAGGTGCAGGCGGGTTCGCTCGGGGTCGAGCGTCGCCTCGGCCTCGTCGCGGTCGAGGCTGTACCACCGGACGGGGCGGTCGGACGCGACGAGGTCGTTCAGGCGCGTCTCGATGGTCCGGAGGTCGTCGTCGTCGAAGCGGTCGTAGGCGCAGTCGAGGTGCGCGTGGTCGGCGTACAGTTGGTTGCCGGTCGTCTCGGCGTCGAACTCGTCGAGGAGGACCGCAGAGAGGAGATGCTGGGCCGTGTGGTAGCGACTGTGGGCGCGCCGCCGCGCCGCATCGACCCGGCCGGTGACGGTCGTCCCCGGTTCGGGGGCATCGCCCGCGACGACGTGTTCGATTCGGTCGCGCTTTCGGACGTCGGTCACGTCCCAGGTCACCCCGTCGCCGTCTCCATCGCCGTCTCCGCCCCCGCCCGCCGAGAGCGTGCCCGTGTCGTGCGGTTGGCCGCCGCCGGTCGGGTAGAAGTAGGTCCGGTCGAGGACGACGCGGTCGCTCCCGCGGACCGTCTCGACGGTCGCCTCGAATTCGTGTGTTTCCGCGTCGTCGAGGTATCGTGCGTCGGTCACGGCGGAGACGATGCGGCCGGGTGAGTTAACTCTCGCCGATGTGCCACGGGTTCACACCACCGGCCACGAGACCCGGTCTGTTCGCCCGAGAGCACGGTTCCCGCGACTCAGGGTGTCGTAACGCCTAAGAGTGGAACGACCCTCATTCCGTGTAATGAGAATACGCACGTGCCAACACCGACGGAGGTTCTGCCGTGGGCGTTGAAATCAAAGAGTCGGCGGTCTCCGACGCCGAGTTCGAGGACATGAAGCGCTTCGTCTCGGATTATCTCTCTGCGAGCGTCGAAAACGAAGACGACGGCGGGCGGATGCGCTGGTACCCGTGGCACTCCGCGGAGTACCGGTTCAACCACATCCTCAACGTCGTCGACCTCGCGACGCGCATCGCCGACCGCGAGGGCGCGGACGTGAACGTCGTCCGCGTGGCCGCCCTCTTTCACGACATCTCGAAACTCGAAGCCGACCAGGACGTCCACGCCGAGGGAGGGGGCTCGCGTCGCCCGCGAGTTCCTCAGCAGCCACGGCGACTACCCCGAGTCGTTCGTCGACCAGGTGTGTCAGGTCGTCTCCGACCACTCGTATCAGGGGTCGCTGACGGACGTGTCGCTGGAGACGCGCTGTCTCATCGAGGCGGATATCCTCGACAAAATCGGCGCGAACGGCACCGCGTTGATGCTCCTGCGGATGGGCTACGAGGCGCGGACCCACATGGACGCCGCCGAGATGGTCGAGCGCGTCTTCGAACGCGGCCGCGACGCCTCCGCGCGACTCGAAACCGACACGGCCCAGAGCTTCGCACACCAGCGGCTCAAGCGCGTCAAGTGGTTCCGCGAGTGGCTCGAAGAGGAGGTCCCCGAGATGGACCACGACGGACAGTTCAGCGGCTGAGTTCGTCGCGGTCGTCGCCTCGGTTTTCCAGCGAGTCTCCCCGTCTCAGAGCGTGTCGAGAATCGAGAGCACGCGCTGTTCGGCGTCGCGGCCGGGGTCGTGTTCGGAGCCGTCGCGGTCGCTCTCGCGGTGGTCGGCGACCGACCGGCGCATCGCCTCCTCGACGGGCGTGGACTCCCAGCCGAGGCTGGCGAGTTTGTCCGTCGAGAGGACGTGCGGGTAGTCGCGGTAGAGGATGAAGTCGTCCATCGAGAGGTCGGTCGCGGCGAGTTCGCGCTCGCCCGCGTGGACGACCTCGACGTCGGTGCCCGCGGCGTCGGCGATGACCTCGACCATCTCTTCGAGCGTCACGAGCCGTCTGTCGCCGACGTTGTAGGCCTCGCCCGCCTCGCCCTCCTCGGCAACGATTCGCATCGCGCTCGCCACGTCCTCGACGTAGGCGCGGTGCCAGACGTTGGTCCCGTCGCCGGGGACGACGACGCGGTCGTAGTTCAGCACGCGGTCGATCCAGTAGTCGAGGCGCTCGGTGTAGTCCTCGGGTCCGTAGACGATACACGGGCGGACGGACATCGCGTTGATGCCCCGCGAGGCCGCCTCGAAGACGACGCGGTCGCCCTCGGCCTTCCGCGGGCCGTAGCTCGCGCCCGAGTCGTCGGCCGCCTGCTCGTCGGTGCAGCCGCAAAGCGGCGTCTCGTTTTCGCGCTTCGGGATAACCTCGCTTCCGTAGGCCGCGCCGCTTGAGATGTAGACGTACGCGTCCACGTCGGCGAAGACGTCGACCGCCGAAGCGACCTCGGCGGGCTTGTACGCCACGCAGTCGAACACCGCGTCTGGTTCGACGGTCAGTTTCGCGGTTCGGAGCGCCTCGTCGTCCGTTCGGTCGCCCTGGACGTGCTGGACGCGCGGGTCGTCCTCGAAGGGGTTGTCGTGGTTCCCGCGGTTGAAGATGGTCACCGCGTAGCCGCTGTCGAGGAGTTCCGAGACGAGGTGGCGGCCGATGAACCGCGTGCCGCCGATGACGAGTGCGTTGTCCATGTCCCGGTCGAGGGTGCGCGCGGTGAAAAACGTGCGAGAATCGGTGGTGGGTGCCGGGAACCCGCTTCGACCGCGTGGGTATCACTCCACCCGTTCGAGTACCACCCCGTCTTCGAAGCCGCCGCGCTCTGCGGCCTTCTCTCGTGCCGCCGTCTCGACAGTCTCCCAGTCCTCGTCGCGTCGGGCGAGTATCGCGTCGACGACGGCGAACACGTCTGCGAGTTCTTCGACGGTCCCGGATTCGGCGAACTCCTCGGCCTCTTCGACCAGTTTCTCGCGCAGTCGCCGGTCGAACGCATCGCCCTCGGCGACGTGGACGACCGGCGTCTCGCCCGACTCGCGGATGATTCGAGGGACGTCGTCGCGGACGAGTTTGTCGTACTCGCGGGTCATACTGTCGAGTTCGGGCGCTCGGTGAAAAAAGGGGCGTCGGGGAGGGGTCGAAGGCTGGGTCCGCTATCCGTCGGTAGAGAGACTGACGGTGTCGGTGCTCTGGTTCCCGTCCGGCCCGGTGACGCGGAGCGTCACGTCGAGCGTCCCACAGAAGTCGAGCGTAATCTCGGTCGTCGAACCGCGCTCTCGGAACGACGCGCCCTCGCCGAACTGCCACTCGTAGGTCTCGACTTCGCCCGTCGAGGCGGTCCCGTCGAGGCCGACGGTGGTTCCGGAGTCGAGGTCCGCGGTCTCGGCGTCTTCGGGGTCGGTGACGATGCGGGCAACGGGTGCGTCCGAGGAGCGCGGGAGGTTCCTCGAATCGGGTGCCTCCCGGACTCCCTTCGAGGGCGAACACCCCGGCTTGCTCGGTGGACTCCTCTTCCAGATAGCCCGTGAGGACTCGCCCGCCCGCGAGCGCCGGCGTCGATGCCTTTCGGGACGGTGCGCCCTGCTCGTGTCGAACCAGATAGGCCCACTGCTGGGACCCGTCTTCGGTCGAGAGCGCGTGTACCGTGGGGTGTCGTCGTTCGCGTTCGAGGTCACCGATAGCCTTGGGGATGGCGCTCCCGCCGAGGTAGACGGTGTCGCCGGCGACGCTCGGGTCGCCGTGGAATTCCGTCGAGGTGTCGTGCGTCCACAGCATGTCTCCGGTGTCGGCGTCGAGCGCGTAGACCGTCGAGAGGACGCCCTCTTCGGCCACCGAGTCCACGTCGAGCGCGGTGGTGACGTAGACGGTGCCGTCGGCGACGGCCGGCGCGCTGATGAACCGCGCCGACTCCTCGCCTTCGGGCGTGAGTCTCGTCTCCCACTCGACGCTCCCGTCCTCGTCGCTGTGTGCGACGACTCGGTTTATCTCGTCCGTTCGGAACCGGTTCCCGGAGGAACGGTAGATACGACCGTTTTTGTGGGCCGAGTCGACGAAGCTCACACCGTCTTCCACCACCGCCGTCCACCGTCTGCTCCCGTCGTTCGCGTTCCACGCGACGAGTTCGTTCTTCTCGTCGGTGTACGTCGCCATCCCGTAGAGGGTCTCGTCGTCGCCGATGTAGGGGTAGGCCCGGTACGACGCGTCGGAGCGCCACACGACTTCGCCGCTCTCGGGGTCGAGTTCCGCGATGACCGACTCCTGCTGGTCCGGGTCTGCGCTGGCGTTTGTCAGGTGTTGGACGTAGAGGGAGCCGTCGGCGACGAGCGGCGTCCCGAGCCACTTGGCGTCCGGACTCGCGTAGTCCGCTGGTGTCTTCTGCCAATTAATTTCGCCGGTATCCAGGTCGAGCGCGTGGAGTCCACCGTACTTGACGTCCGAATCGGTGTACCCTGCCTCGCTCGTCACGAAGAGCGTCCCTTCTGCCACGGCTGGCGTGTCGGTCACACGGCCGATTCCGGGTTCTGACGCCCCGTACTCCGGGGCGATGTATTTCCAACGCTCTTCGCCCGTGTCGGCCTCGTAGGCGACGACGCCCCCGCGGAACGTGCTGTCGTTGGTGTAGAACGTCTGGAAGACGGCCCCGTCGTCGACGAGTACCTCGTTCGCGCTGGTCTTATGCCACGTTCCGTCGAGCCACGACAGGTCTGCGTACTCGTCGTCGGGTGCAGATTCGGGAGCGACTGCGCCGGTTCGCCCCGGTTCGGCACGAGACTGCGACCAATCCTCGGTCGTGACCGTGTCCGATTCTGCCGTCGAGTGACTGTCCGCGAGCGACGTGCCGGCGACGCCGGATGCCGCGAGGGCACCGAGCGTGGCGAGGAGCGTCCGCCGCGAGTGGTCTCCGAACATATCCACGCCGACATGGCCCCGGACGGCACATCATTATCTGTTCGGTAAGTGATACGAAACAGTCCGGGAAAACACGCCGAACAGCAGGAAAACGCGGGGTGGCGACCGAACCGTCAGTCGCTGACGGTCGAGTCGGCCCTCAGTCGTCGCTGGTCGTCGCCGCGCCGACCTTGTCGGCACCGGCGTCGACGATTGCGCCCGCCTTCGCGGGGAGTTCGTTGCGGACGTCCTCGCGGCCGTCCTCGGCGATGACCTCGGCGTACGCGTCGGGCATCACCTTCACGAAGTCGCCGAGGACCGACTGCCAGTCGTCGAGCAGTTCGGCCGCGCGGTCGGAGTCGGTGTACGTGAGGTGGTTCTCGACGAGTCGGGTGAGCATCGCCTCGTCCTTGTCGTCGAGGTGGTCTTCGAGCGTCACCATCTCGGTGTTGGCCTTCGCTGCGAACTCCTCGTCGGGGTCGTAGACGTAGGCCACGCCGCCGGACATCCCCGCGGCGAAGTTGCGGCCCGTCTCGCCGAGGACGGCGACGACGCCGCCGGTCATGTACTCGCAGCCGTGGTCGCCGACGCCCTCGACGACCGCCTTCACGCCGGAGTTACGGACGCCGAAGCGCTCGCCGGCGAGGCCGTTGACGTAGCACTCGCCCTGCGTCGCGCCGTAGAGGGCGACGTTGCCGATGAGGATGTTTTCGGCGGCCTCGTAGTTGGCCTCGGCGGGCGTGTCGACGATGACGCGGCCGCCGGACAGCCCCTTGCCGACGTAGTCGTTCGCGGCCCCGGTGAGCCGCATCGTGACGCCGCGGGCGAGGAAGCCGCCGAACGTCTGTCCGGCGATGCCGTCGAACTCACAGCGGATGGTGTCGTCCGGCAGCCCCTCGCCGCCGTGGGCGTTCGAGATGCGGTTCGAGAGCATCGCGCCGACCGCGCGGTCGACGTTCGAGAGGTCGCGGCGGATGACGACCGGCTCGCGGTTCTCGATGGCGTCTTCGGCCTCGTCGATGAGCTTGTGGTCGACGTGCGTCTCGATGTCCGCGTGGACCTGGTCTTCGGTCTTGCGGCGCGCGCCCGTCTCGGGCTCGGCCAGCACCGACGAGAGGTCGAGGTGCTTTGCCTTCTCGTGGTCCGTCTCGACCTGCCGGAGCAGGGAGGGACGACCGATCATCTCGTCGAGCGAGGTGAAGCCGAGGTCGGCCATAATCTCGCGGAGTTCCTGCGCGATGAACGTCATGTAGTTGATGACGTGGTCGGGCTCGCCGGGGAAGCGGCGGCGCAGGTTCTCGTCCTGCGTGGCGACGCCGACCGGGCAGGTGTTCTCGTGGCACTGGCGGGCCATGACACAGCCCGAGGTGACGAGCGACGCGGTCCCGAAGATGTACTCCTCGCCGCCGAGGAGGGCGGCGATGGCCACGTCGCGGCCGGTCTTCATGCCGCCGTCGACGGAGACGCGGATGCGGGAGCGAAGCCCCGTCGCGCGGAGCATCTGGTTGGCCTCGGCGAGGCCGAGTTCCCACGGGAGGCCCGCGTTCTTGATGGAGGTCTTCGGCGACGCGCCGGTGCCGCCGTCGTAGCCCGAGATGTGGACCACGTCGGCTTTCGCCTTCGAGACGCCGGCGGCGATGGTGCCGATACCGGCCTCGGAGACGAGCTTGACGTTGATGTCGGCGTCGGGGTTGGCCGACTTCAGGTCGAAGATGAGCTGTTTGAGGTCCTCGATGGAGTAGATGTCGTGCAGCGGCGGCGGCGAGATGAGGCCGACGCCCGGCGTCGCGTAGCGGACGTGGGCGATCATCTCGTTTACCTTCTTGCCGGGGAGGTGGCCGCCCTCGCCGGGCTTCGAGCCCTGCGCCATCTTGATCTGAATCTCGTCGGCCGACGAGAGGTAATGGGAGGTGACGCCGAAGCGGCCGGAGGCGACCTGCTTGACGTTACACTCCTTTTCGGTGCCGAAGCGCTCCGGCGGCTCGCCGCCCTCGCCGGAGTTGGACTTGCCGCCGATGCGGTTCATCGCGATGGAGTTGTTCTCGTGGGCCTCCGGCGAGAGGCTGCCGAGCGACATCGCGGCCGTCGAGAAGCGCTTGACGATGTCCTCGACGGGTTCGACCTCGTCGATGTCCACGGGCTCGCGGTCGGAGTCGAATTCGAGCAGACCGCGGAGCGCCTTCAGCTGTTCCGACTGGTCGTTGACCAGTTCGGCGAACTCCTGGTACTTCTCGTAGTCGCCGGTGCGGACGGACTGCTGGAGCGTGCCGACGGTCTGGGGGTTCCAGCCGTGGTGGATGCCGGCCGAGCGGTTCTCGTACTCGCCCTGCCGTTCGAGCTTCGGGTCCGCCCCGAAGGCGGCGGCGTGGCGGGTCAGCAGGTCCTCCTCGATGACGTCGAGGCCGATACCCTCGGTGCGGATTTCGGTGCCCTCGAAGTACTCGGCGACGAAGTCGGAGTCGAGGCCGACGGCTTCGAAAATCTGCGCGCCGCGGTAGCTCTCGACCGTCGAGATACCCATCTTGGCCATCGTCTTGAGCAGGCCGTCTTCGAGCGCGTGGACGTACGCGTCGATGGCCTCGCCCTCGTCGGCCCCGTCGGGGCCGGCGACGATGTCCTCGATGGTCTGGTAGGCGAGGTAGGGGTTCACCGCGCCCGCGCCGTAGCCGACGAGCGTGGCGAGGTGGTGGACCTCGCGGGGGTCGCCGGACTCGACGACGAGGCCGGCGTGGTTCCGGAGGCCGTTGCGGACGAGGCTGTGGTGGACCGCGCCCGTCGCGAGGAGGCTCGGGATGGCGACGCGGTCGGGGCCGACCGCGCGGTCGGAGAGGACGACGATGTCCGCGCCGTCTTCGATGACTGCCTTGGCCTCGTCGCGGACGGCCTCGATGGCCTCGCGGAGGTCGCCGCCCTGCTCGTAGGTGATGTCGACGACGGCGCTGCGCATGTCGTCGTCGAGGTCCTTGATGGCCGCCGTCTCGGCGTCCGTGAGGACCGGGGAGTCGAGGACGAGCTGGCGCGCGTGGTCGGCCGACTCGTCGAGCAGGTTACGCTGGAAGCCGAGCCGCGACTCCAGGCTCGTCACGAGCTTCTCGCGGATGTAGTCGATAGGCGGGTTCGACACCTGCGCGAACAGCTGCTTGAAGTACGTGAACAGCGGGCGGTTGAGGTCCGACAGCACCGAAAGCGGCGTGTCGTCGCCCATCGAGCCGACGGGGTCCTTGCCGTCGCGGGCCATCGGCTCTATCATGTGGTTGAGCTGGTCGTGCGTGTAGCCGAACGCCGCCTGCGTCGCCCGAAGCGACTCGACCTGTCCGCGCGAGGTGGAGTCCGCGTCGCCGGCGAGCTCGTCGAGGTGGCGCTGCTGTTCGTCGACCCACTCGCCGTACTTCTCGTCGGTGAGGGAGTCGAACACCTCGGCGTCGGGGATGACGCGACCCTCCTCGGGGTCGGCCATGAAAATCTCGCCGGGTTGGAGGCGGCCGCGGGACTCGATTTCCGCGGGGTCGGTGTCGAGCGCGCCGACCTCGCTGGCGACGATGAGGCGGCCGTCGGTCGTCACCTCGTAGCGGCACGGCCGGAGGCCGTTGCGGTCGAGGACGGCGGCGATGCGGTCGCCGTCAGTCGCCGCGACGAGCGCGGGGCCGTCCCACGGCTCGACCAGCGAGGCGTGGAAGTCGTACCAGTCGCGGCGCGCCTGGTCCATCGCGTCGTCGTTGCGGTACGCCTCGGGGATGAGCATCCGCAGGACGTGCGGGAGTTCGCGGCCGCCCTTGAGGAGCAGTTCGACCGCGTTGTCGACGCTCGCGGTGTCGGACTGGTCGGCCTTCGTGATGGGCCTGAGCGTCTCGATGTCGTCGCCGAACGCCTCGTGTTGGAGGTCCGTCTCGCGGGCGCGCATCCAGTTGACGTTACCGCGGATGGTGTTTATCTCGCCGTTGTGGATGACCTGGCGGTACGGGTGGGCGAGGTGCCACGCGCCCAGCGTGTTGGTGGAAAAGCGCGCGTGAACGAGCGCGAGTTCGGTCACCATTCGCTCGTCGCCGAGGTCGGGGAAGTAGTTCGGGAGCTGTTCGGCCGTGAGCAGCCCCTTGTAGACGATGGTCTTCCGGTCGAGCGAGCAGACGTAGAATCGTCCCGCGCCCTCGATGGCGAGGTCGTCGACCGCTTTCTCGGCGGCTCGACGCCCGAGGTAGAGCGCCCGGTCGAACTCGTCTGCGGTCATCTCGTCGGCCGGCTCGACGAACAGTTGCCAGACGTCGGGTTCCGATTCGAGCGCGGTCGCGCCGAGTTCGGAGTTGTCGGTCGGCACGTCGCGCCAGTCGAACACGGACAGCCCGTGGTCGGCCAGCGAATCCTCGACAACCGCCGAAACGCGCTCGCGGACCTCGTCGTCGGTCGGCATGAACACCGAACCGGCCGCGTAGAGGTCCGGAAGCTCGGTTTCGAGGACTGCTTCGAAGAACTCGTCCGGTCGCTGGAACAGGATACCCGCCCCGTCTCCGGTGTTCTCTTCAGCGCCCGTGGTGCCGCGGTGCTCAAGGTTCTCCAGGAGTTCGAGGCTGTCTGCGACGACTCGGTGCGAGGAGCCGTTTTCGAGGTCTACGACGGCCCCAACGCCGCAGTTCGACCGCTCGTCGGTCGGGTCGGCTAACCCGTCCTGAGCGAAGGGTGCGTCTATGTGTGGCTTGGTCATACGCCAATGGTACAGCTACCCCCATAAGCAACTTTTCCTGAAACCATAAGGGTGTTACAATGTCATATAAGGATGTATCCATACATAGTATGTCGACTAATGATGATTCGACGGACGACGAAAGATATGAATAACCGTGTAGGTCGCTTCGGGAGCCGGTTCAGTAGGACTTCGCGAAGTACGCGGTCTCCTCGGCGTCGTCGCCGCAGACCGCGCAGTCCTCGCCGTCGTGGATTTCGGCGTCCTCGTCGTTGAGGGGCACCATGACGATTTCGGCGGCGATCTGGTCCTTAATCTCGTCCTCGCAGTCCTCGTCACCGCACCACGGCGCTTTCACGTAGCCGCCGTGCTGGCCGATGGTGCCGAGAATCTCGTTGCGGGCGGACGCCTCGCGGACGTTCGCTTCGAGGTTCTCCTCCGCGGCGGCGTAGAGCTTCGCGTACACCTCGTCGAACTGTTCTTCGACGGCCTCGGCGATGTTCTCGCGGTCGAGTTCGACCGACTCGCCGTCGGGGCGGTGGACGGCGGTGACGACGTCGTCGTCGACCTCGTTGGGGCCGATTTCGAAGCGGACGGGGACGCCCTTGAGCTCCCACTCGTTGAACTTGAAGCCGGGGTTGCGCTCGTCGCGGGCGTCGAGTTCGACGCGGACGCCGGCGTCTTCGAGGTCTTCGGCGATGTCCTCGGCGTACTCGAGGACCTTCGTCCTGCGTGTCGGCCTGCCAGATGGGGACGATGACGACCTGCTCGGGCGCGATGGTCGGCGGCAGGACGAGGCCTTGGTCGTCGGAGTGCGTCATGATGAGCGCACCGAGCGAGCGCCACGACAGCCCCCACGAGGTCGTGTGGGCGGGCTCTTCGTCCTCGTCTTCGGTCGTGTAGGTGAGGTCGAACGCCTCGGCGAAGGAGGTGCCGAGGTAGTGGGAGGTGCCGGCCTGCACGGACTTGCCGTCGGGCATGAGCGCCTCGACGGTCGTCGTCGTGTCCGCGCCGGGGAACTTGTCGTGTTCCGGCTTCGCGCCGCGGAGCACGGGGATGGCGAGCACGTCCTCGTAGAGCGACTGGTACTGCGAGAGACGAGTCATCGTCTCGTCCCACGCGCCGTCGCGGGTCTCGTGGGCCGTGTGGCCCTCCTGCCAGAGGAACTCCTTGGTGCGGAAGAACGGCTTCGTCTCCGTGGCCTCCCAGCGAACGACGGAGGCCCACTGGTTCACGCGGAGCCGGGAGGTCGCGGTGGCTACGGACCCACCGGGCCATGTAGGGCGCGATGATGGACTCGGAGGTCGGGCGGACGGCGAGGCGCTCTTCGAGTTCCTCGTGGCCGCCGTGGGTGACCCACGCGACCTCGGGGTCGAAGCCTTCGACGATGTCCTTCTCGCGTTCGAGATAGCTCTCGGGGATAAACAGCGGGAAGTACGCGTTCTGGACGCCCGTCTTCTTGAACTCGCCGTCGAGGTAGTTCTGGATGGACTCCCACAGCGCGTAGCCGCGCGGGCGAGTCACGATGAAGCCGCTCATCCCCTCCGGCCCGTAGTTCGCGAGACCCGCCTTCTGGACGACCTCGGCGTACCACTCGCCGGTGTTGTACTGCTTCGACTCGGTGATACCGAGTTCCTGCTCGTCGCTCATTGCCCATCGGTAGCCGTAGCGAACCCTTAAACGCCCCGAAGGTGCCGGCGCGCCGCCCCGCCGCGCGGACCGTCTCTCGCCGACGACGTTCGGCGGTTCCGGCGGACGCATAGATACATATCGTCGGCTGCCCTACCTGCTACGTGGTGGTTGGCGTGCTAACAATGGACACAATTGTGAGCGACGAGCGGCCGACTCCTCGGGAGGAGGCGGTCCGAATCGAACTGTGGGTTCCGAGCGGCCGGCGCGCGGAGTTCACACCGGTCATCGAACGACTGGACAACATCGTCGAACGCGGCCTCGTCTCGGAGTACACGGTCGAGACGTGGGACCGGTTCGTGGACCTCGTCGGGGAAGTTGAGCCCGCGCGAGCGTCGCGCCCGCGACCGACTCGCGTCGTACGCGCGGTGGGCGGCGACGCGGGGCGAGCGCTTGGCGGGGTTAGGCGACCCCGAGGTGCGCGGCATCGGCCGGATGGGTCCGGAACGACCGACGCGGCGGACCCCGCGGGCGGTCATGGCGGAGTACGAAAACGGCGTTCTCGCGCACGTGACCGCGTGCGAGGAGTGCGTCGGCGCGTTCCGCGGACGACTCAGCGAGCTCGATTCGCAGGGCGAACGCGAGTCCGAGCAGTCGTCGGAGCGCGTCCGAATCGAGTGGTAAGCGGTCCGAACACAGTTTTTACGGTGACACCGCCCCGCCGTCAGCGCCGGCTATCGAACGGTGAGTCGCCGTCGCGCCACGACCACCCCGGCAGGCGGGTCTGAAACCCCGCGGCGAGCGCGGCATCGAGGTCGTCGCGTCCGGCGGGACCGTCGGTGTGGACGGCCACGTCCGCGAAGTGGAACGTCGCCTGCGCGAGCAGCCGAAGCGGTTCGCCGCCCGCGATGGTCGCCGCGAGTTCGCGGCCGAGCACCTCGTCCACGACGAACCCCGGATAGTCGTCCTGCACGTCTAACTGCTTGAGGATGCGCACGTAGGCCGCGACGTTGACGCCGACCTCGCCGTCGGCAAACACCGCGTCGACCGCGTCGAGGTAGGCCGCGTCGTCGACCTCGCCGACGCGCGTGTCGAACTGTTCGCCGAGTCGCGGTCCGCGTCTCGTTGATGAGCGGGACGACCACGTCAGCGCGCTCTCGAACCCAATCGTGTTCCGCCGAGACGGTCGCCGGTGTGAGTTCCATGGTCGTCGGTCGCCCCCGAGACGCTTCGACTTTGCGAAGGGTTTTATACTGGCGACATGGTACTGTCGGGTAAGCGGGTTTTCCCTGCCTCTTCCCGCAGTCGAGATACCACCGTATTCAGTTCACTATGCTCTCTCCGCAGTTGGCCGAGACTGGCACTCGTACACGTGGACCGTCTCGTGTCGACGCTCCTGAGGTAGGGGTTCCCGAGACCTGCCGGCGCAGGACCGGACGGGTCGCTCGTAACTATGAGCTCCGTAGATAAACAACTCGAGAATCTGAAGGCAGAGATTACGAACGAACTCCCCCGCGACATCTCGGTTTCCGACGTCAAGTACGAGGGTCCCGAACTCGTCGTCTACACGCGCGACCCGAAGAAGTTCGCTCAGAACGGCGACCTCATCCGGAAACTCGCGAGTAAGCTCCGAAAGCGAATCACGGTTCGCCCGGACCCGGACGTGCTGTCCGACCCCCGAGAGGCCGAACCCAAGATTCTGAGCGTCATCCCCGAGGAGGCCGGCGTCACCGACCTCGACTTCCACATCGACACCGGCGAAGTCGTCATCGAGGCCGAGAAACCGGGCATGGTCATCGGTCGCCACGGCTCGACGCTCCGCGAAATCACGCAGAAAGTCGGCTGGACGCCCGAAGTCGTCCGCACCCCGCCCATCGAGTCCTCGACGGTCTCGAACGTCCGCAACTTCCTGAAGCAGGAACGCGAGGACCGCCGCCGCGTCCTCGAACGGACCGGCCGGCAGATTCACCGCGAACAGCTCTCGGACGACGAGTGGGTCCGCATCACGACCCTCGGCTGCTGCCGCGAGGTCGGCCGCGCGTCCTTCATCGTCTCGACGCCCGAGACCCGCATCCTCGTCGACTGCGGCGACAAGCCCGGCTCCGACGACGTGCCGTATCTGCAGGTCCCCGAGGCGCTCGGGTCGGGCGCGAACTCGCTCGACGCGGTCGTCCTCACCCACGCTCACCTCGACCACTCGGCGCTCATCCCGCTTCTGTTCAAGTACGGCTACGACGGCCCCATCTACACGACCGAGCCGACCCGCGACCTCATGGGTCTGCTCACGCTCGACTACCTCGACGTCGCCTCGAAGGAAGGCCGCACCCCGCCGTACGAGTCCGAGATGGTCCGCGAGGCCATCAAGCACACCATCCCGCTGGAGTACGGCGACGTGACCGACATCGCGCCCGACGTGAAGCTCACCTTCCACAACGCGGGTCACATCCTCGGCTCCGCCGTCTCGCACTTCCACATCGGCGACGGCCTCTACAACGTCGCGTTCTCCGGCGACATCCACTACGAGGACACCCGCCTGTTCAACGGCGCGGTCAACGACTTCCCGCGCGTGGAGACGCTCGTCCTCGAATCGACCTACGGCGGCCGCAACGACTACCAGACCGACCAGCAGGACTCCGAAAAGCGCCTCATCGAGGTCATAAACGAGACGTACGACCGCGGCGGCAAGGTCGTCATCCCGGCGTTCGCCGTCGGTCGCTCCCAGGAGATTATGCTCGTCCTCGAAGAGGCGATGCGCTCGGGCAAGATTCCGGAGATGCCCGTCCACCTCGACGGGATGATCTGGGAGGCGACGGCCATCCACACGACCTACCCCGAGTACCTCCGCGACGACCTCCGCGACCGCATCTTCCACGAGGACGAAAACCCGTTCCTCGCCGAGGAGTTCAACCACATCGACGGCGGCGAAGAGGAGCGACAGGACGTCGCCGACGGCGACCAGGCCATCATCCTCTCGACCTCCGGGATGGTCACCGGCGGCCCCATCATGTCGTGGCTCCGCCACGTCGGCCCCGACCCGAAGTCCCGACTGGTCTTCGTCGGCTACCAGGCGCAGGGAACGCTCGGTCGCCGCATCCAGAACGGCTGGGACGAGATTCCGGTCAACGGCCGCGACGGCATGGGTCGGTCTGACACGCTGAAGCTCGAGATGGACGTCGAGACCGTCGACGGCTTCTCCGGTCACGCCGACCGGCAGGGCCTCGAAAACTTCGTCAAGACGATGAACCCGCGCCCGGAGAAGGTGCTGTGCGTCCACGGCGACGAGCGCTCCGTGCAGGACCTCTCGTCGGCGCTCTACCACGACTACAACATGCGGACGTTCGCGCCGAAGAACCTCGAGACGTTCCGCTTCAAGTAACGACTCGCAGTCACGGCGACCCGCACCGGCGCGTCAACTGCCGCCGCGCGACGATTTCTCACTGACGGCGTCCGGCCGAAGATTAATCACGACGCTCGAACGAGTGTTTGCTATGCGTCTCGCACTTATTGCTCACGACGAGAAGAAGCCGGACCTCATCTCGTTCGCCGAGGAGCGACAGGCCGACCTCGAACGCTTCGAACTCATGGCGACGGGGACGACCGGCCAGCGACTCATCGACGCCACGGGCCTCGACATCGAGCGCAAGCAGTCCGGGCCGCTCGGCGGAGACATGCAGATCGGCGCGGAGATCGCCAGCGAGACCTGCGACGGCGTCATCTTCCTCCGCGACCCGCTGACCGCTCAGCCCCACGAACCGGACATCACCGCGCTGCTCCGCATCTGCGACGTTCACCAGACGCCGCTGGCGACCAACCTCGCCAGCGCGGACGCCGTCCTCGACGAACTCATCCGACAACTCGACGGCGAGGAGTAAGTACCGGGACTGCGTCGCGTCGGGACTGAACCGCGCCGGGACCCCACGTCTATCGCTTCGCTTTCCGCCGACTCGTGGTATCAACCCTGAGAACGGCGGCGTATCCTTAATTAGCAGCGCGCCGGAGGCGACGGTATGAACGCCGCGACCCGCGCGTCCCTGACGCTCGCCGTGATTCTCGTCGTCGCGACCGCCCCGGTCGCCGCTGCGACCGGTCCGACCTCGCCGTGTTTCCCCGGCGAGGGCCACCAGTTCGACATCGGCGGCGAGGGCGCGGGCATCGACCTCGTCGTCTTCCTCTCGATGTTCGAGAACCTCGGCGGCGAGGGCGGTTTCGGGATGGAAGCCGGCGGCTCCGTCGGCAACGACTCCATCGTTCAACTTCGGGCGGGCGTCGCGTTCGACGGCATCGGCCCCGTCTCGGCGTTCCTCTCGAACCCCTTCTCGCGGTTCAGCGTCGTCTACGACTACTCGATGGACCTCCCGATGTTCGCCGACTCGGGCGTCGAATCGAGCTACGAGGACGACGGCTCGCCGGTGAGCGGGCTCGAAACGAAGTCCTGTTAGTCAGTCGGCGGCGGCCGCGGGATCGGTGACGGACTGCGCCGCCGCGTCGACGCCGACCATGTCGCACACGTCGGCCATCGGGCACGCTTCGGAGCCGTCGAGGCACGCGGGCTTGCGGGCTTTGCAGAACTCGCGGCCGAACTGAATCATCGCGGTGTGGCCGAAGCCGCATTTCTCGTCGGGGATGTCGCGTTCGAGCGCCGCCCGAACGCCTTCGTGGTCGCGTCGGCGGGCGCGAGTCCGATTCGACGAGCGATGCGGTGGACGTGCGTATCGACGGGGAAGACGCCGCCGCGGCCGCCCGCAAAGAGGAGGACGCAGTCGGCGGTCTTGGGACCGACGCCCTTCATCTCCAAGAGTCGGTCGCGGACCGTCGCGGGCGCTTCCTCGCGGACGTAGCGGTCGAAGTCGGCCTCGCTTCCGAAGTCGGCCAGCACCTCCTCTGCGACGCCCTGGATGAGCTTCGACTTCTGGTTGTAGAGCCCGCCGGAGCGGATGGCCTCGACGATGCCTTCTCGGTCGGCCGCCGCCAGCGACTCGGCGAGGTCCTCGCCGCCGTACTGCGCCATGAGTTCGTCGTGGGCGGGCTGGCTCGCCTTGTCGCTCGTGTTCTGGCTCAGAATGGTTCGGACGAGACACTCGAAGCCGCCCTGCCCGCCGTAGGCCTTCCGCCAGTAGCGCTCGCCGAGTCGGTCGACGACGACCTCGGCGCGTGTCGCGGTCTCGGGGTCTGCGGGGTCGAACACCGTCTCTCGGCCGCCGCCGCTCGCGCCGCCGCTGATGTTCTCGGAGGGTTCTTCGGGCATGTCCGAGGGTTACGACCGCGCGGTGAAAAACGCATCTCGTCGGCCGACAGGTTCGCCGCCCGTGCAGGACTACTCGACTTCGATGGTGACCGTCAGTTCCGCGCCGTCGGCGAGCGCCGAGACGAGGTCGCGGTCGAAGCCGGCAGCCGCGTGGGCCGCGCCGACTGCGCCCGTCCGGTCGTCCACGTAGTCGCTCGTGCGGAAGACGACGCTACGGTCGCCCTCGAAGGTGAGGTCCGGGTGTCCGCGTGCGCGAACCGTCTGTTCGTAGGTATCGTCGTCCGCGTCCACGCGGACGCGCACGTCGATAGTGGCGTCGTGGGACTGACAGGCCTCGACGAACGCCGGGTCGAAGTCGGCGGGCGTGCGGTCGGCCTCGACGCCGATGATGCAGTCGCCCGCGGGGGTGAGCCAGTCGTCTGTCGTCACCTCGAACGTGCTCGCGTGCTCGGCGCGCACATGCTCGTGACCGCGTGCGCGGATGACCTCTCTCATGGCGTGGCATCCGACCCGACTCGGTTTAGCCCCCTCGATTCGCATCCCATTTATATGCGTCCATGGCAACGACTAACATAGTGAATACGGTCGATACGAGCGGTGTGGTAACTGTTTTCACCCGAATTTCCACCGAAGTATTTATTAACTGGTCGCCTGTATGTGTATGTACCTGAGCGCCTCCGGCGTTCCGGCGGCATCGCACGCAGAATGATCGGGAATTCTTATCCACGGTCGGTCGCACTCCCACGAGCAGCCGCCACGCACGGAGTGGTGATGGTATCGAGGATTGATTACGCATGGTAACGAAGCAGGAAGTACTTAGCGAGTTCGACGTGCAGGAACTCGACGAGGCACGAAACATCGATCTCCCAGACGAAAAGCTCGAGAGCGGCTCGAAAGGCGAACTCATCAAACTCGCCGGTCAACTCCGTGACCGCCGCAATGAACTAAACCAGATGGCTTCTGAGCGCGCGTCCAAGCGCGACGACCTCAACGCGAAGACTCGCGAGAAGGTCGACGAAGCCCAGAAGCACCGCGAGAAGCGCGACGAGATGAACTCGCAGGTGCAGGAACACAAGCAGAGCCGTAACGAGCTCAACGCGAAAGCTAACGAGCTCTTCGACGAGGTCGACGAGATGAAAAGCGACCTCGAGCTCGACGACGGCAAGGACATCGACGAGCTCAAAGAGGAGATCGAGCAACTCGAATTCCGCCAGCAGACCGAAGTCCTCTCGACCGAAGACGAGCGCGAGCTCATCGAGAAGATCGAGAACAAGCGCGAAGAGCTTCGCCAGAAAAAGGACAAGGTCGAAGAGAGCGGTGACCTCGAAGAACTCATCGAAGAGGCAGAAGAGGTCCGCTCCGAGGCGTCCCAGCACCACCAGAAGGTGACCGAGCTGGCCGACGACGCCCAGGAACACCACAACCAGATGATCGAGGCCTACCGCGAGGCCGACGACATCCGCGACAAGGCCGACGAGATGCACGAGCTCTTCGTCGAAGCCCAGGAAGCGGCCGACCGTCACCACGAGGACTTCGTCCGCGTTCAGAAGCGCCTCCGCGAGCTGGACAAGAAGGAAGAGCGCCAGCGCAAGGACTCCCGCGCCGAGGAGCGCGAAGCCGCCAAGGCCGAGGCCGAGGAGATCTACCAGAAGTTCAAGGAAGGCGAGACCCTCGAAACCGAGGACCTGATGAAGCTCCAGAAGTCCGGTCTGCTCTAAACTCCGGTCACTTTCTCTCTCTTCGTCGCGCTTGCGACGTATCATTTTTATCCCGTTCGAAGCCCCAGCGACAGCCATGAGTGATTCACCGTGACCGACAGCTTCACGCGCATCTATCGGCTGGTTATCGTGGTCGTCTTCGCCGTCGTCGCGGCGGCGGTCGGCTGGATTCTGTTCTACCGCGTCCCCGACACGCTCGCGGACCTCGCGGGGCTCCTCTTGGTCATCGGAACCGTCGTCGCCGCGCTCCGCGTCGGCGGCAGGCTCGCCGCCTCGGCGTTCCCCGACTACGACGTGGCCGAAGTCGCCGTCGAGGGGCCGATTTCCCGCGACGGCGGCGGCGGTCCGGTTCCGGGTCGCGGCAGCGGGACGCCCGCCGACGACATCGTCGAACAGATCGACGCCGCGGCCGACGACGAGAACGTCGACGCGCTCCTCGTCAAACTGAACACGCCCGGCGGCGAGGTGCTGCCGAGCGACGACATCCGCCGGGCCGCCGCCGATTTCGACGGCCCGACAGTCGCCTACGCCACGGACACCTGCGCCTCGGGGGGCTACTGGATCGCCAGCGGCTGCGACGAACTGTGGTCCCACGACGTGAGCGTCGTCGGCTCCATCGGCGTCATCGGCTCGTCGGTCAACGCCTCGGAGCTGGCCGACAAGGTCGGGCTCTCCTACGAGCGGTTCGCCGCGGGGAAGTACAAGGACGCGGGGATGGCCCTCAAGGAGCCGACCGAGGACGAACGCGAGTACCTCCAAGGCCTCATCGACGACTACTACGACGACTTCGTCGAGCGCGTCGCCGAGGGCCGAGACATGGACCCGCAGGTCGTCCGCGACACGGAGGCCCGCGTCTACCTCGGCGAGGAGGCCCACGAACTCGGGCTGGTCGACTCGCTGGGCACCCGCGACGACGTGGAAGACCGACTCGCCGAACTCCTCGGCCGCGACGAGGTTTCGGTCCGAGGAGTTCACCCCCGAGGTCGGCCTCACCGACCGGCTCCGCGGCGGCGTCGAAGGGGCGGCGTACGCCTTCGGTGCGGGGCTCGCCTCGTCGGTCGACCCCGACGACGGCTTCTCGTTTCGGTTCTGACGACTGGGAGGCTTTTTAGCCCGCGCCCGCGTTCGTCTTCCACGTGACAACGCTCGTCCTCTGTGTCGACCGGGCGAACGACATCGGCCGCAAGACCGGGCTCTCGACGCCCGTCGTCGGCTGGGAAGCGGTCCGGTCGCTCGTCACCGACGTGGGTCTCGCGGACCCCGAGGACTCGAGCGTCAACTGCCTTCTCGCGGCGTTGCGGACGACGCGCGAACTCAGAGACGAGCGCGAGGACGCCGAAATCGCGGTCATCTCGGGAACGAGCGATAGCGCCGTCGGGGCGGACCGCGCCGTCGCGCGACAGCTCGACGACCTCGCCGAGCGCTACGATGTCGAGTCCGCGGTCGTCGTCATCGACAGCGCGGAAGACGAGCGGCTCGTCCCCGTCGTCGAGAGCCGGTTCCGGGTCGACGCGGTCGACCGCGTGGTGGTCCGGCAGGCCCACGACATCGAGTCGACGTACTACCTGCTCAAGCAGTTCCTCGGCGACGAGGAGCTTCGCTCGACGATACTCGTCCCGCTCGGCGTCGGACTGCTTCTCGTCCCGCTGCTTCTCGTCCAGTTCACGCCGGCGGTCGCGATGGCCGGGCTCGCCGCCCTCATGGGCGCGGTGCTCCTCTACAAGGGGCTCGCTATCGACGAGTTCCTCTCGGACGCGCCCGACCAGGTTCGCGACGCCCTCTACTCCGGACAGGTGTCGGTCGTCACCTACGCGGTCGCCGCGGGGCTGGCCATCGTCGGGCTGTTCCTCGGCGCGCTCTCCATTCGGACGCCCGGCGTCGGCGGGAGCGAGGAAGTGCTCGTCCCGTCGCTCCTGTTCGTCTACCACAGCGTCCCGTGGCTGGCGCTCGCCGCGCTGACCGCGAGCGCGGGTCGCCTCTTGGACGAACTCATCGGGAGCGAGCGCGTCTCCACGTCGTACATGAACCTCCCGTTCGGCGTCGTCGCCATCGGGCTGGTCGTCCGCGGCTTCGCCGGCTTCCTCCTCGAACGACAGGGCGAGTTGGCGAACCTCGAACTCCTCGGGCGACTCGCGCTCACGCCGGTCCAACGGCTGGCGATGTTCATCGTCGCCGGTATCGTCGTGAGCGTCGTGGGCGTCCGCATCTCGGCGAGCGTCTCGGACGAGACGCTGGACGACGTGGTCGATGCGCCGCGAGAAAACGAGAGCTGAGGGCCTTCCGTTCCGCTTTCTCCCTCCGTGCCGTGTCGTTAGTTCGACGCTCGGTACTCGCCGTGTTTGACGCCGAGGGCGAGACAGACGGCCCCGAAGACGAGCATCGCGGGGGTCACCATCATCAGGACCGTACTGGTGGCCATCGCGTCCATTCCGACGAGGGCCGCGGTTCCGACGACGACGAGCGCGACGAGCAACGCGACTGTCTTGGGGAGGTCAAACTCCATGAAATTCTGTCGGGGCTCGTTCGACAAATCCGTTGCGGCTCCGAACTGCGAATCGAGCGTCGAACCGGAAAAACGCGGTTTCGGTCGCTTACCAGGGCGCGAAATCGGGGTCGATGCGGCGCTCTTCGGTCTCGATGGCGTCGATGGCCGCGACGTCTTCGTCGTCGAGTTCGAGCGCGAGCGACTCCCAGTTGTCGCGGATGTGTCCCTCGCTCGTCGCCTTCGGAATCGCGGTGACGCCCTTCTCGCGGAGCCACGCCAGCGACACCTGGGCCTCGCTCGCGTCGTGCTTCTCGGCGATATCGGACAGCACGTCGACGTCGAACACAGCCCCGCGGGCCAGCGGCGAGTACGCGACGAGTTCGATGTCCGCCTCGGCGCAGACCTCGCGGAGTTCCTCCTGTTGGAGGAGCGGGTGCATCTCGATTTGGTTGGCGAAGACGCCGGACTCGGACAGTTCGACGGCCTCACGGAGCTGTTCGGGTTCGAAGTTGGAGATGCCGACGCGTTCCGTCAGCCCCCGTTCGACGAGTTCGTCGAACGCCGCGAGGGTCTCTTCGGCGTCGTACTCGCGGGACGGCCAGTGGACGTACAGGAGGTCGACGTAATCGACGCCGAGCTTTTCGAGGCTCGCTTCGGTGCTCTCTATGACGTCGTCGTAAGAGAGCTCGTCAATCCACACTTTCGTCGCGAGGAACACCTCGTCGCGGTCGACGTCGGCGGCGGCGATGCCCTCGCCGACCTCCGCCTCGTTGCCGTACGCTTGGGCGGTGTCGATGTGGCGGTAGCCCATCTCCAGCGCCGTCTGCACCGCGTTGCGACACTCGTCGGCGTCCGTGTTCTGCCACGTCCCGAGGCCGAGCATCGGCATCCCGTTCGCTCGCGGTGTGGTCGTCTACTGAGGTGGGGTTCTCCGTCATGGGTGAGTGGTGGGCCGCGAGTTGAAAAGGCGTTCCGAAAGGGCGGACGATTTTCCGGCTTTCACGGCCTGAGAGTATGTCACACGAGGTCTCGGTCGTTCGTCACTCGACGCCGACCGACGCTCGGCGGCGGATAGTTTATGTGGTGTGTGGTAGCATATTTGTACGGTGGTCTGGAATGTCGTCCGCATCAGAGCCGTTGACAGAAGAGAACACGAACGCGTTCGCACACCGCATCGCGGGTGACTCGCTCGTCTACGAGTGTCCGAACTGCGAGTTCGGCGAGGTGCTGGTGACGGAACTCATCGAGTCCGACGACGCGCGGTGTCTCGATTGCGGGACGCGCTACCGACTCAACATCGAGACGGTGGAGTAACGAGCGGGTCGGCGGGACTCCCGGCGGCGGTTCGAGTCAGCCCGGTCGCCCGGACCCGCTCGGTCCCGCTCGGACCGACTCGGTCGGTCGGCTCTTTTTCCCAGCGGCGAGACGGTCATGCTCTCTGCGCGCCTCTAGAGGGTATGCCTCAACCACGCACAGCCCTCGCGCTCGCGCTCGTCGTCGCCCTCGCCGGTTGCCTCGGCGGGGTGGGCGGTTCGACCACGTTCGCGGCCCAGCCCGCGACGATTCCCGCGTCGGCCTACGAGGCACACGGCTACGTCCACGGCAACAGCACCGCCGTCCCGCTTTCCTACGACGTGGGCGTCGGACCCGCCTCCCGCTCCGTCGGCGCGGAGGTCTGGGTGTCCGGATACTCGAAGACGACTGACGACGACGATATCACGGCCCTCGTAGTCGTCTCGTCGCCGAACGCCGAGGTCGCCGGGCAGTCGGTCAACCCGCTTTCGAACCTCGGCAACCGCGAATTCGTCGCTACCGGTCTCGACGCGCTGGCCGACGCGCAGGCGCTCGGGAACGTCCCCGAGGTCACCGGCGTCCGCGAGGTCGGCGCGCGGAACGTCACGATGCTCGGGTCGGAGACGGAACTCGTCACCTACGCGGGGACGGTCGAGGTCGAACCCGGCGAGACCGCCGTCGACGGCGAGACGGTCTCCTACGAGGGCGGGACGGCCGAGGTGCGACTCCACCTCGCGACCGTCGAACACGACGGCGACGTGGTGGTCGTCCTCGCGGTCCACGGGGCCGACGTGGACGAGACCGAGGCGGTCGCGGCGCTCGCGAGCGCTGTCGAGCATCCGGGGACGGTCGAAAGAACGGTCGAAGTTCGGTGAGCGGGCGGCGCGGCGTCGACCGCGAGTTCGGCGGTCGTCGTTAGTAGAACTCGCGGACGAGGTCCATCGCGTCGTCGGGCGCGCCCGACGGGATGTCCGACATGTTCTGGTCGACGCCGAACTTCTCCTCGTAGGAGACGGAGCTCTCGTCCTTGTAGATGATGCCCTCGTACTCCTTCGACGAGTCGAGAATCTTCTCTTTGGCCGCGTCGTAGTCGGTCGGGTCGTGGTCGGTGTCCGCGAGGTCAACGAGGTTGTCGCGGAAGTAGTCGTAGGTGTCCACGTCGTTGAACGTGACACAGGGACTGAACACGTTCACGAAGCCGAAGCCGTCGTGCTCGATGGCTTCTTGGACGATTTCCGCGTGGCGCTTGTGGTCCGTCGCGAACGACTGCGCGATGAACGTGCCGCCGGCGGCCAGCGACAGCGCGAGCGGATTGACCGGGGGCTGCTGGGGCCTTCGGGGGTCGTCGAGGTCTCGAAGTCCTCGCGCGAGGTCGGCGAGGCCTGCCCCTTGGTGAGACCGTAGATGCGGTTGTCCATGACGGTGTAGGCCATGTCCACGTTGCGGCGGACGGCGTGGATGAAGTGACCCGCGCCGATGGAGTAGCCGTCACCGTCGCCGCCGGCGGCGACGACGGTCAGGTCGGGGTTCGCCAGCTTGACGCCGGCGGCGACCGGGAGCGAGCGCCCGTGGACGCCGTGGATGGCGTACGAGTGCATGTACGTCCCGATTTTCCCGGAACAGCCGATACCGGCGACCATGAACGTGTTGTCGGGGTCGGTGCCGGAGTTGGCGAGGGCTTTCATGATGCCGTTCATCGTCCCGAAGTCCCCACAGCCGGGACACCAGGTCGGTTGTTTGTCTGACTTGAAGTCGGTGAAGCGGACGTTTGAGCTCATGCTGAGACCTCCTCTGCGTCGAGGGTGGCTTTGATTTCGTCTGCGAGTTCGTCCGCCTTGAAGCGGACGCCGTCGTATTTGTTAATGCGCTTGACACGGGTCAATGTGTCGTGCTCGACGACGTTGGCGAACTGCCCCGTCGCGTTACACTCGACGACGATGACCTCGTCTGCCGCCTCGATTTCCTCGGTGAGGTCCGGCCGCGGGAACATGTACGGAACCGACAGGAACCGAACGTCGATGCCGTCTTCTTCGAGGAAGTCGAGCGCCTCGATGAGCGCGCCCTCGTTGGAGCCCCACGAGAGGACGAGCGTGTCGGAGTCGGCGTCACCGAACTCGCGCGGCGAGAAGTCTTCCGTCTCCTTTGCGGTCTCGACCTTCCGGTCGCGCTTGTCGACCTGCTCGACGCGCATCGACCGGTCTTCGGTCCGCCGACCGAGCTCGTCGTGTTCGAGCCCCGTCGACATGTGCGCGCCCTGTTCCGTGCCGGGGAACGCGCGCGGGCTGACGCCGTCGTCGGTGAGCGCGTGCGGCTGGAAGCGACCTTCCTCGTCGAGCCACTCGTCGATGGAGTCGTCGTCGACGACCTTGCCGCGGTCGATTTCGACTTCGTCCATGTCGAACGTCTCGGGGGAGAACGTCTGTTCCGTGACCGCCATCGCGAGGTCGGCGGCGACGTACACCGGAACCTGGTACTTCTCGGCGAAGTTGAACGCCTCGACGGTCTTCCAGAAGCACTCGTCGATGCTCGTCGGCGCGACGACGAACCGCGGAATCTCGCCGTGGCCGCCGTAGAGCATCATGTTGAGGTCGCCCTGTTCCTGCTTGGTCGGCATCCCCGTCGAGGGACCCGAGCGCATCACGTCGACGATGACGAGCGGCGTCTCGGAGGTGGCGACGAGTCCGAACGTCTCGGTCATCAGGTCGATACCCGGACCGGACGTGGCGGTCATCGACCGCGCGCCGGCGCGCGCCGCACCGAGCGCGAGGTTGATGGCCGCGAGCTCGTCTTCCGCCTGCACGACGTGCCCGCCGTAGCGTTCGATGCGGCCGGTGAGGTACTCCATCACGTCAGTCGCCGGCGTGATGGGGTAGCCGGCGTAGAAGCGGCAGCCGGCGGCGATGGCGCCCATGCCGATGGCCTGGTCGCCGTTGATGAGCACGTAGTCCTCGTCGGTCGTTTCGAGGTCGTAGTCGAATTCGACGTCGTACTCGTCGTGGACGTATTCGAGTCCCGCGCGAGCCGCCTTCTTGTTGTTCTCGACGATGGCCTCGCCCTTCCCGCCGAAGCGCTTCTGGAGCGCGCTGTCGAGGTTCTCGATGGGGAAGTCCGCGACGGCGCACGCCGCGCCGAGCGCGACGACGTTGCGCATGATTGCGCCGCCCGCCTCCTCGGCGAGCGCCTTGAGGGGGATGTCCAGCCCGACCATTCCCTCGGGGATTTCGACGTCCGCCATGGTGGAGCGGTCGCCGTCGTAGATGATGACGGAGCCCTCGTGTAGTTCGTCGAGGTTCTCGTCGATTGTTCGTTGTGTGAGCGCGATGAGCACGTCGAGTCTGTCGACGACGCTCTGCACGGGGTCGATGGCAGTCCGAACCTTGTACGCCGTGTATCCGCCCCGGATTCGCGAAGCGAAGTCCTTAGAGGTGAACACGTGGCGTCCAGCCCGGGAGAGTGCCTGAGCGAAAATCTTCCCCGTGGAGTCTATGCCATCGCCAGCCTCGCCGCCGATGGCCCAGTTGAAGTCCGCAGGCATGCTGGGTGAAATCTACCCATAGCCGGGTCAAAAGCCTTCTGAAAATTGGTGTTAAACGTCGGTACTGATAACCGATAGAAACCTCACGAACAAGTTTATATATCGCTATTGAGTCCCATTTGTCTATCCAAACGGTGTGTGGGCGGCATTTTACTGAACGAATGTCCAATCATGGTGTGTTTCGCCCTCTCGTGACAATTATTTCCGGTTCACACCGTTCGGGCGGCTCACGCGGTTCGCCCCGCCCCCGGCGCGCGCGTCCGGGAAGGCAAGGCCCTTGTGAGCCTGCGACCAACCCGGAGGCATGGACGCAATCGTCACCGTCGCCGCGGTCAGCGACGTCGGTCCCGGCACGGTCGCCATCGAGTTCGAGACGCCGGACGGCTTCGAGGCCGAGCCGGGCCAGTTCGTCAAGCTCTCCGCCGAGGTCGACGGCGAGTCGTACGCGCGGTTCTACACGCTGTCGTCGCCCGGCGTCGGCGACACCTTCGAGGTGACCGTCGGCATCGACCCCGAGGAGGCCGGGCCGTTCAGCCGGCACCTCGACTCGCTCGTCGCCGGCGACGACGTCGAGATTTCCGGGCCGTTCGGGCGGAGCTACTACGACGGCGAGTCGCGCGTGGTCGTCCTCGCGGGCGGGCCCGGCGTCGGCCCCGCGGTCGGCATCGCCG